>CAKRSS010000010.1 GCA_934401725.1 uncultured Eubacteriales bacterium
GGGAACAATGGCAGATGTCACAGGTGTTCCCGCAGGCGCATATACGCTCCCCGCAAACGGCTTCACGGCACCTGCCGACAAGCAGTTCAAGGGCTGGTCAACCGGCGCGGCAGGTGCGGTAATTGCAGGCACAACATATAACGTTACAGGCGATGTTACATTATATGCAATCTGGGAGGATAAGCCTCACACACATACCTACAGTACCACATGGTCAACCGACGCGACAAACCATTGGCACGAGTGCACCTGCGGAGATAAAAAGGACTTGGCAGCGCACACAGACGCAAACAACGACCACTACTGTGATGTCTGCGGCTGGAAGATGTCCGACCACACGGGCGGCACGGCAACCTGCAAAGACAAAGCAACCTGCACCATCTGCGGTCAGAAATACGGCGGCCTTGCGGCGCACAACTACAAGACCGAGTGGTCAAAGGACAGCACAAAGCACTGGCATGAGTGCACCGTCTGCGGCACCAAGAAGGACGAGGCAGCGCACGTGCCCGGTCCCGCCGCAACCGAGACCACGCCACAGGTCTGCACCGTCTGCAACTACGAAATAACCCCCGCAGTCGGACACACGCACTCCTTCGATAAGAAGAGCACCGAGGCAAAGCACCTCAAGACCCCCGCCACCTGCGCTACAAAGGCAGTCTACTACTACTCCTGCGCATGCGGCGTAACCGGAACAGCAACATTTGAATCCGGAGACCTTGCGGCTCACACCTACAAGACCGAGTGGTCGAAGGACAGCGCTAAACACTGGCACGAGTGCTCCGTTTGCGGAGCTAAGAAGGATGAGGCGGCTCACACCTTCGAGTGGAAGATCGACAAGGAGCCCTCTGCGGGTGCGGCAGGCTCGAAGCACGAGGAGTGCACCGTATGCGGCATCAAAAAGGACGCCGTAGTAATAGAGCCCGTCACCACCGCCCCTGTCGAGACGTCCACTCCTCCGCCCGAGACCACTCCGCCCGCCGTGACAACCACAACTCCCCCCGCTGTGACAACCACACCTCCCCCCGATACCACACCTCCCGCAACAACGACCACACCCGGTGTAACCACCCCCGCTGACACCACTCCTTCCGACACCACCATCGGAGATGACGAACCCGAAAGGTCCGGCAGTGCGTGGATATGGGTTGCCGCCTCGGCTGTGGTCCTCGGCGGAGGAGCCGCAGCGGTAGTTGTCGCCAAGAAGAAAAAAGAAAACTGACAATCGGATACCGGACAATTGAAAAATTGAACAATTGAGAAACTCAAAAAGAGCCCCCGTAGAAATACGGGGGCTCAGATCACTGACAAAGTATACTTTCAAAAACTCTGATGGCAAATCGCACAAACGCAACGATTCCTGCGCCACCCTTGTGTAAAGGGAGGTGATATTGTCGCAAGAAAATGACGGATGGATCGTAAAAAAGAAAACTTTTTTATTGAAAATAATCCCTCAGTCGCCTCCTGCGTCAGTCCCATTTACACAAGGAAGCCTTCCGGTTTGTGCATATTGCCAACCCTGATTTTCTGATTGGGGTTTGTCATTAGCCTGGCCGCTACCCTTGAGGGGTAGCGGCCTTTTTGGCTTGCGGCGGCATTGAAAACACGGGGGAAATATGCTATAATGTAAAGGAAAAGCGCTCTCTGCGCTGCATCAAAGGAGGATGACATGCTTAAGGGTTTGATTTTTTTCGTGAAGTTCAGCTGGAAGAACAGGAAGTCGTATCTGATTCTTAATATAATAAATCAGGTTTTCTTCGGAATTCTGCCGCTGATAATAATCACCGTGCCAAAATATATTATTGACGAGCTGATGTCGGGGCAGCGGGTCGGGAGGATAGCGGTATACGTCGCGGTTCTGCTTGTGACGATTTTTATCAGCAGCTGGGGGAGCACGCATCTTCAGCTGAAGATAATGTCCGAGCGCTGTTATCTGTCGGCGGCTTTCGGTGAATATATGCACGAGAAGCTGATAAACGCCGACTATTGCAATCTGGAAAATCCGCAGTATTACGACATCAGGGAGAAGGCCAATAAGTTTTTATACGGAGACTGGCACGGCTTTTCATATGTTTTGGAGAGCGCGCTTTCGATAGTCGGCAAGATTCTCACCTCTGTCGGCATTATTGTCATTATTTCGACCATGAGCATATGGCTTGTGCTCGTATTTATTGCGATGGTGATACTCGGCGCGGTTGTAGATTACAAATCCAAGAAAAAGGCGCACGGCTTTTCAATGGACGCAGTAGAGATAGAGCGCCGCTGGAATTACTTCACCCGCATTCTCGAGGATCCCGCGTACGCAAAGGAAATCCGCATGAATCAGATCGGCGACTGGCTCATCGGCGAGGAGAAAAATCACGCGTACAGCGCGATAGATTTTTATAAAAAGCGCAATGCCTGCTCGTCAAGGTCGAGCTTTTTCAACGCGCTCTTGAATCTGCTGCAAAATTTGGCCACCTACGTCTACCTGATTGCCGAGGTTCTGCGCGGAGCCATATCCATAGGCAGCTTTACCATGTACGTTTCTGCCGTGACGTCCTTTTCGAACGCGATAAAAAGCGTAATCACGAGCGTGCTTGACATCAAGGTGTACGGCATATATTACGACGCGCTGGATCAGTACCTAAGCATAAAGGAAACCATGCGGGAAAACGAAAAGAGGCCGTTACCGGACGCCCCGCAGTATAAAATAGAGTTTCGCAACGTCTCGTTCAGGTATCCGGGGCAGGCTACGTATGCGTTAAAAAACATAAATATCACAATAGAGTCGGGGCGGAAGCTGTCCGTCGTCGGCGAAAACGGGTCGGGCAAAACCACGTTTATAAAGCTGCTCTGCCGGCTTTATGACCCGACGGAGGGCGAGATTCTGTTCAACGGAGTCAACATCCGCGAGATTGACTACGACATGTATATGCGCCAGTTCGCCGCCGTTTTTCAGGACTTCAAGCTGTTCTCATTTTCCGTAAAGGACAACATCGTCTGGGGCGACAGCTCGGACGGCACGCGCATGACGGCAATCCGGCTGACGGACGAGCTCGGCCTCGGAAAGAAAATCAAAAATCTCCCGCACGGGATAGACACGACCGTGTACAAGGAATTCGACGCAGACGGTTTCGAGCCGTCGGGCGGCGAGGCGCAGAAGATAGCCATCGCCCGTGCTGTTGCCAAGGATGCACGGATCATCATTTTGGATGAACCCATGTCGGCGCTCGACCCCAAAGCGGAATACGAAATATTCAAGGATTTCGACAAGCTGGTAAGCAACAAAACCGCCGTGTACATCTCGCACCGGCTCTCTTCCTGCCGCTTCTGCGACAATATCGCGGTGTTCGACGGCGGTGAGATATGCGAGCTCGGCACGCATGACGAGCTGATGAAAAAGGGCGGCAAATACCATGAGCTGTACTCGCTTCAGGCGCGGTATTACATCGATTGACCCCCCTGAAGCTCAGTGCATCGCCGCGCAACGCCCGGGCGCGCGGTGATGCATCAGAATAATTATAAACATCCCGGTGCTGTTTTTTTGTCAGGATTCATGATAAACTATGATCGTGGAAGGGAGGTGCGCAGAATGAAGTACGAAAACGCGAAAGACGTTCTGCCGCAGGAGCTGTTCGAGGAGGTGCAGAAATACGCCTCCGGCAGGCTGCTGTATTTCCCCATCGTCGGGCAGCGCTGCCCGTGGGGAACCAAAAGCGGGAACCGTTTCAGAAACGAAAAGCGCAATCGTGAAATACGACAGCTGTTTAAGGACGGACTTTCCCACGATCAGCTTTCGGAGCGCTACTACCTGACGCCCGAAAGTGTCAGAAACATTATTTATTCAAAGAAAGGAACCAAAATGAATCTTGACGAAATTTTAAAGCTGTACCAAGACGCCGCGCCCACTGTCATTGAAAAGACCTTCGGCCTGGATGAGCCGCAGATCTGGGGCGAGTATTATTACATGTCAAATTACCATGTGAGCTTCCCCGAGAGGGAGCTCATGGTCTACATCCATCAATATCCGTTCACGACTCCCGAGCGCATCGAGGAGCAGGATAAAATTGCCGAGGCGTACGCGTCTGCCGGGTGCAACGTCTGCCGCGTCGTTCCCAATCGCGCGGGGGCGCTCTCGTGCGCCGTCTCGTTTGAGGGACACGACTGCGTCGTGTTCGCCGAGGAGTGTCCGGCGGAGGGGCTTATCCCGGTGTTCGAGCAGTCCGCCGAGCTGCCGGACGGCCGGTACGTTTACACCGACGAGCTGCTGTCGCTGATGGCAAAGGTCGGCAACCGCCATCTCGAGGCAAAGGAGCCTAACTACGGCGTGCTGTTCGACAATTCCTCCTCCTGCTTCAAGCAGTACGAGGACTGGATTGCCGAATATATGGAAGCGGATCTGCCGGCTAAAATCCGTGAAAAGCAGCCGGAGCTCATGGGACTGTACGAAAAAATCAACGACGAGCTGCGCCGCACCCGCGAGGCGCTCCGCCCGATGTACCCGAAGCTGCCGAAGTCGGCATTTCACGGCGAGGAAGGCGGCAGGGACGGGATTTTTGTGGATAAGAACGGACACCTCGCCGCTCTCAACGACTTTACGGACGGCGGCGCGGACGTGTGCATCAATCACTTCCTCTGTCTTGCCATGCAGGCTGACGAAATGCTGCCGACCGACTACGCCTGGCTTGCGGTGCACGACCCCGATGTCAACCTCCTGCGCATCCGGAACGTCATTCACTCCATGCAGGTGATCGGAAAAGAGTACGCCTGGACCGAAGACGAGCTCGCCGCGCTCCCCCTGCTCTACAAGCTTATGCTGTTCGGCAGACCGTACTACTACGGCACCCTGTTCGGCCTCATGGACGACCACGACAAGCTGAAAGAAATGCTGGAATTCATTCTGACCCAGCTGACCGGGCCGGATGAGATTGATTTCAGAGAGGTGCTTGGGGGCGCGGACAAGTGATCCGTACCGCCACGGCAGGAGAATAGGAAAAAGCGCAGCGCGCCACCCGGCGCGCTGCGCTGAACTTTTTTAAGGCTTCACCTCGTAATTCCGATGGCGCAATTGCGCAGTAAAGCCTTAATTTACCTCAATCAGGTCAGATTTACTCCAATAACAATCCGGCTTTTGCTGTCTCCGCCGATTTCGACTCCGCACATGAGCGTCGGCTGCCCCTTGTAGTATTGCAGCAGCGTGCTCCTGACGGTGTAGCTCTTGCCACGGCAGATGTCAGAGACGGTCTTCTCGAGCGTTCGGTTGAGCTTTTCCTCGTCGATTGACAGCGGGGAGCCCGATACTGCGGGCGGGAATTCCGAGCGTGTCAGGCTTCTGACGCTGCCGTCGGGGTTGGCGATGACCTTGACGCACTCGGCGCTCTTGTAGCCCGCGTAATATTTTGCGAATTCAACGTAGTAAAAACTCACCGCGCGGCCGGATTCCGCGGCGGGGACTATGGCGTTCTCGACGGTGTTGTCCTCGTAATGCGTCTGGCAGACGACGCTGTAATCCTCAAGACTGACGGCGAAGACCTGCGACGCGAGGCTCTTCAGCCAGAGCAGGTACTCGTCCGCTGTCAGGGTTGGCTTGTCGTAGGGCAGAATCTGTCCTTCGCCGGACTGCGCGAGAATGCGCGCGAGCTTGCCGGTGGATGTCGAATAGGCGAGCCGGAGGCCGGAGGCGCTGTCGGAATAATAGTCGAGGTTGTCGCCGAAAATGTTGGAGTTTGTCGAGTATTGATACTCGAGCGCGTGGCTGACGCCGAGCAGGGACTCGGTTTTCCCGCGAGCGGCGTCCGCGCGCCCGACCTGCTCGCCGGACATGTCCAGTGTCTCATACTTCGAGGTGTCGACGCTCACGTCGCCGAGCGAGCTGACGTCGACAGCGACGCTGTAGACATCGCCGTCCCCCGCGCCCCGGCACGCGGTTAACAAAAAACTTACCATCAGGACGAATGCTAAACAGAATGCAACTTTTTTCATAGAGAAGCCTCCTTTTTGTCGTTTGAAAAGCTGTTTGTGACTGTGCAAAATCTTCCTTCAGATATGCGTCTGTGTATAGTGTACCATATATGAGCGGCGGTGTCAATAGCCTTTAATTCACAACTCCCCCGAGAGCTTTGCAATCAGGATATAACCGGCAATTGCAAGTATCAGAGAAGCGAATCCTATAATCAGCACTTGATTATAGCTCAGAGGAATATGCAGTTTCTTGAGCAGTTTTTTTGCGTCCCCGGGCCCCATTATCAGCTCGTATATCCCAAATATCACAAATAAAGCTGTGGTCAAACAAGAAATGACCATTACGATTATTGCAATTATGTTGACAACCGGATTCATTTCGAACTATCCCCCTTTTGACCTTACGTATAGTCTACCATATACAGGCGGAGCTGTCAACGGCGAAAATCGGAATATCTGAGGGCGGGGGACGGGGTATGAACAATAAATTCTTTCCCCACTGCGAAAAAAATCCGGCGTGGGCGTTATAATTGGCGAAATGCAGAGGCAACCATTTACATGGAATTTTGATGGATGGTTCATGTGTCCCGCAACGATATGAAAATTTAAAATGCCTACATGGAGGATAGTGGTATGAAAGAGAGACACGGTATATTTATAAACTACAAACGCGAGCAAAAGCACCTTGCTGGACGCATATATGACTATTTTGAAGCAAAAGGAGCGTCACCGTTTATGGACGAGTGCTCAATGCGTCAGGAAGATTTCAGAGACGCTTTGAGCAGGGAGATAATAGAGGCGCCGTACTTTTTGTGCTTGCTTACTGAGGAGGCACTTGAGGACCTGCTGTCGCCGGGTTATGAGAAAAAAGAGTATTACAAGGAGATAAAGCTTGCTTGTGAGCATAAAGATCGAAAAAGAATATTCGTCCTTTTGTATGGCAATATTGACTTTGATAATTTAATAGGCCTTCCGCCGGATATTGAATACATAAAGAACGTAAACCATTATACTATACCTGCAGATGCACACTTTTTTAAGCCGACAATGGATCGGTTATATTCTGAGGATATTAGTGAGCGTGTGCTCATGGAAAATCTGGATTGGAGCGATTTCTCAATTTCTCGGTCTAATGTGTGGTTAAATTCACGGCGAGAGATTGAAAAAGATGTGGCTTCGTTAGAAAATCGTTTTGGCAGAGATTTTGTGAATAGCATTCGCGACGGAAAGAAGTTTGAGGGGAATTATATAATCAAAGAGATAAATCTTGTTTGTTATGCGGCAAATATTATTCTTTTTAAGTCTCCGAATTACCTCGACAGGCGTGCCTATGATCGGGGGTTGATGTTTAATATATTTACGAATCTTCTGAAGGATCCTGATTTTTCGTTTAGGCTTGTCATTAATGCTCCGGAATCCCTGGCATCCGGAGATGCGCAGAAGTATTCGAAGCTTGGCAACAGCTCGTTCGAGGACAATGAAGAACTGGTTTTCCTCAGTTCTTACGCTAGTGTAAATAAGATGGTCTCGTACGAGGAAGCCTTGGAGAGGAGACGCTTTAGGTTTATGGTTACGGATTGTGTGTTGCCGTATGCGATGTTTCAGATTACATATAAAGATGGGTATGAGGAATACAACCATATAAAGGTGGACCTTTATTCGTGTAATTTGGATTCAAGCACTGAGAGAAGAAGTATGATTATTTTCCAGAAAAACGACCCTGATAACTACTCATTTTTTGAAAAACAGATTCAGTTTTTCAACAACAGAGAAAACAAAATAAGATCTGACGAATTAATCAATAAATATCACGAACACTGGATTTCTCTGTGGGGTAAGAATAAACCCGCTTACTGCGAAGATTGAATGAAACAAATGTATTTATGGATATTATAAGAAATTCAGAAATTAAAAACGCGCTCAACAATGAGTATAGGCAATACTTGACCGGACATTTGAAGAGACCGCAGCCATTTTTATCGCATGTTGATGACGATATAGAAGTTGGAATATCCTTTTATGACAAGTTTACACCCGACAAGCCTCATATGCACCCGATTTGTGTGGAACACGGATATATTCTGCAGGGAGCAATAAAGGTGAAACTTCTCGACGGAAGTAATGAAGAATATGAGTTGTCGGTTGGTGATTTTTTTGTGCTTCGTCCCGGTGTACCGTATGCTACAAAAAACAGTGCAGGAACGAAAGTCCTTTTTATAAAATCTCCGGGAACCAACGACAAAGTTTTGGTTGATGTAGATGTTGATACAAAAAAGTGGTTGTCATCATGGGAATAGGTCACTGATGAGATTGTGGTAGGGGATTTTATTTGCGGAGTTAAAACACGGGGGCACATCCCATATCATCATTGGTAGTTGTGTAAACGAAATATATGAAGTCGTGTGCCACGTCGCAAAAAATGTTGATTTAAGCCGTAATTTGAGTTCCCCCACAGATAAATGTCGATCCGGTGTTGACAGGCTATGCAGAATATGATATTATAATCCTAATATGAGTATTTTGTAAGGGAGGACGCCGGAGTGAGGGCATTTTCTGACGAGGAATTCAATTGTATGGTGGAAGAGCTTCTATGCCGGGAGCCTGCCGCGTTTGACTGCCTGTGCAGCATTGCCTGCAAGACGCTGAGCAGCAGCGTGCGCCGTTGGTGCCGAACCGACAGCGCGCTTGCCGGCGGCGACTACGAGCAGGATATTATGCAGGAAATATATCTGCGCCTGATAAAGACCACGGTCAGCAGCTTTCTTTTGCGCGACGGCGTCGACGCGCCGCCGAACGCAAACCCGGACGGCTTCAGCAGTTGGATGTTCGCCGTGGCCAAAAACATCGCGCGGGACTATTCAAGGCGCGTCCGTCGCAGCCGCTTCCACACCGAGGAGGACGACACGGCGCTCGTCACGCTCGCCGACCCGCAGGACGCGGAGTGCGAGCGCGCGGGGCATGTCAGCGAGCAGCTGGCGCGGGCGTTCTCGATAGTTCTGAACTCAGATGTGCAGGTCTACAAGGTGCTGACATGGCTGGCGCAGAGTCTGTTTCTTCTGCGGCTCGACGTGACGAGGATACAGTCAAACGAGAAGATAGTGAGCGAATTTTCCGACCGGACGCTGTTCGGTATGCGGGATATAGTCGTGTCCATGGCCGAGACGCTGCCGTGGCTGCGGCTGACCTCCGCACAGCGCGACAGAATCGACGCCGCTCTCTACGCGCCGCACCACAGCGGTCGGCTTGTGGGAGAGCTTACATACAAAGAATTTTTCATGAGCAAGGGAGCAAAGGCGACTGTCAGCGATTGGGTAAACCGCATGGACAGTCTAATCAAAAGGGAGAGTAACAATGGAACATTTAACAGTTGACGAGCTGACGGACTTTGTGTCCATGAGCCGTATAGATTCCGACACACTCGCACTGGCGGCCCGCGTCAATACGCACATAAGAACCTGCCAGATGTGCCTGCGGCGCGTCCGCGCGTACCAAATGGTATACGACGAGCTGGCGTCAAAGACGAACAGCCGTCAGGAGCTGCGCGAGATGCTGATGAGGCGATGTGAGGAGGAGGCTTCCGACGGGCTGTCCGGCGGAGCGTCCGGAGAGCAGGAGCGAGTTGACGCGCGCGGGGACATCGATAAGATGGCTGAAACGGAGCTTGATAAATAGAGAATTATGGCCGCTTGTGCGGTAAAAATAAACAACGGAGGTATTTGCAAAATGGCAGACGATAAAAGAACGGAACGCGCAAAGGCTTTGTTTTCAAAGCTCTGCGGGTTCTTCGACGAGAACAGCTGGCGCTACGAGTGCGACGACGAGGCACTGAGGCTCAACTGCAAGCTCCATGGCGACGACATTCCTATGGACATCGACGTAATTATTGACGCGGACAGGGAGCTGGTCATACTGCTGTCGAACCTGCCCTTTACTATGCCGGAGGACAGGCGGCTGGATGGCGCAATTGCTGTCAGTGTGACAAACAATGCGCTGGTGGACGGCTGCTTCGACTACGACATCACCGACGGGCACCTGTTCTTCCGCATGACATGCAGCTATATCGGGAGCGAGCTCGGTCGCGAGGTGCTCGAATATATGCTGGCCTGCGCCTGCATGACGATCGACGAGTACAACGACAAGCTGCTGATGCTGGCTAAGGGCGTGACCCCGATCAGCACCTACATAGCCGGGATGCTTACCGAATAAGGAGGACGGAAAAATGACAGAAGAGATCAAACACGCAGCGGCACTGAAGGTATACGAGACACTTTGCTCCGCACTCGAGGCGAGAGAGTGGCATTTTGACAGGCACGATGATGACCTGGTGGTCAGCTTCTCCGTGCGCGGCGAGGATATTCCGATGAGCTTTATCGTCATGGTGGACGAGGATCGTCAGCTGGTGCGGGTTTCCTCCCCGCTTCCGTTCAGGTTCGATGAGGAAAAGCGCATGGAGGGTGCAATAGTCAGCTGTGTCGCCTCGTACGGCCTTGTCGACGGCAACTTCGATTACGATATCATGGACGGAAGCGTTTCGTTCAGAATGACCGCGTCCTTCCGCGGCAGCAATATCGCTGACGGACTGCTTCAGTACATGATTTCCTGCGCCTGCAGCGTTGTGGACAGGTACAACGATAAGCTGCTCGCAGTCAACAAAGGGCATATGTCCGTGTCTGAGTTCATTGCAGAGGAAGGCTAAAATAACAGTATGTGGCGCGTATTCCGGTCTTAGACGGGAATGCGCGCCTTTTTGTGCTCCGCCTGCCTCATTAAAGCACGGCGGTGATGTGTCGAAAAAAATACGGATTTTTTCCTTGCTGCCCAGTCGATTATTGACAAAATAAGAATACTGAAGTATAATAAGAACGAACGATTGCTTATTGTATTGCGGCTCAGCGACGGCTTCGCGTGCCGACTGTGAGAATAATTGCTTTTGGAGGGACATTTGATATGGCGGAACAGAAAAACAGTAAAATTCTTGACATCGTAATCAGGCACGCGCGCAGCGCCGGAGGCTCGGAAACGGCGGCGCTGACCATTGAGCGTTTTGTCTGGGCGGTGCTCGATATAGGATACTCTGCGGGCGGCAACGTGCCGGATGAGCTGTATACGCTCTCAAGGTCGATACCGGTGGCCGACGCGGATACGGCCATGACCCGGCTGCTTGAACATATAAAAGTGTCCGGCGCCACGGCGTTTATAGACGGGCTGATGATGCAGAAAATTATGATTATGGCGCGTCAGCGTACGCCGGACGGCGAGGCGCTTTCCGCGGTCACGGTCATGAACTGCATAATGGCGAACGGTATGACCGACGCCCTGCACGACGTCATGGCCCCGGATTCCCTTATCCCGCCCGCGGCAGGAGGCAACGCACGCCGCGAAGAGAAGCTTTTCGACGAATGCTATCAGGATGACCTGCACCGCGCCGAGAAGGCGCTCGAGAAGCAGGAACTTGAGAAAAATCCCAAGCTGCGCATCTCAAGGCTTATTGAGCGCGTCAAAAACGCGCAGCGCGAGCTGCTCGACCGGGTTTACGGTCAGGATAAGGCGGTCAACGTCTTCACCGAGGGGTATTTTCAGGCCGAAATGCTGGCAATGACCGACCCCACTCGCAAGCGTCCGCGCGCTACGTTCCTTTTCGCAGGCCCTCCCGGCGTGGGAAAGACGCTGCTCGCGGAAACGGCTGCCAAAATACTCGGCCTGCCCTTCATGCGCTTTGATATGAGCGAATATTCCGATAAGGAGGCCTGCTTCGAGTTCAGCGGCTCGGACAACGTCTATAAAAACGCCAAAGCAGGCAACGTTACCGGCTTTGTCGCCGAGCATCCGGAGTGCGTGCTGCTTTTCGACGAGATTGAGAAGGCGCACCTCAACGTCATACATCTGTTTCTGCAGATACTCGACGCCGGTCGCCTGCGCGACAGCTATACAGACCACGAGGTCAGCTTCTCGGATACGATACTGATATTTACGACCAACGCCGGCCGTCAGCTGTATGACGCTCCCGGCTCGGGCGACTTCTCCGGACTCAGCCGCAAGGTCATTCTCAAGGCGCTCCAGCGCGACGTCGACCCGACCACGGGAAGCCCCTACTTCCCCGGCGCGATATGCTCGCGCTTTGCGTCCGGAAACGTTGTTATGTTCAACAGCATCGCGGCGCATGACCTGCGCAGCATAGCCCGCCGGGCCGTGCTGCGGCGCGTCAGGGCGTTTACCGGGAAAACGGGGATAGAGGTCGACATAGACGAGCGTGTATACACCGCGCTGCTGTTCGCCGAGGGCGGCTCTGCAGACGCGAGAACCGTCCGCAGCCGCGCCGAAAGTTTTTTCGACGGCGAGCTGTTCGAGCTGTTCCGCCTCATTGCGTCCGACAAGGTCAGCACGGGGCTTGAAGAGCTCGAGCGGATAAATATAGACGTCCGCCTGCCGGAGGACGCCGGAATTGTGGCGCTGTTTGAGCGTACCGTACGCCCGGAGGTGCTGCTGCTTGCCTCAAAGGAGACCGCCGACGTCTGCCGCAACTGCGCACCCGAGGCGGATATTTACGACGCACAGTCGGTTGAGCAGGCAAAGTTGTTGCTGCTCAAAAATGACATATACACCATAGTGATTGACCCTTCGTTTGGTCAGCGCGACTCACACGGCTACCTCAATCTTGAGGACGCCGACTCTGTCGCACGTGATTTCTTTCTCTTCGCGCGCGCGACATATGAGGAAACGCCGGTTTACATACTCCAGCGCGAAGGCGTCAGCATAAACGACGAGGAAAAGGTTTCGTTTTTCGGCAGCGGCGTGCGCGGCATAATAACGCTTGACCGCGACACCATTGCACAGCAGCTCCGCGACGTCTGTCGGAATCTCCACTGGCAGCGGAGCATGATAGATATAGCCAAGGCGAACAAGGTCGTCAATTTCGGTTCGTCGCAGACCGTGTCCGCCGACGGAAAGCTCGCCGGAATACAGCTGTTCGATTTCAGAATGGCGTTGGCCGTCGAGGCGGAGGACTCGGAGCATATTGCGAGCGGTTCTGTGCGCACGGACGTGCGATTCGAAAACGTTATAGGCGCGGACGACGCCAAGCGCGAGCTTAAATATTTCGTCGAGTTTCTGAAGGATCCCCGGCATTACCTCGGCAGGGGAATGCGCGCACCGCGCGGAGTCCTGCTTTACGGCCCTCCCGGTACGGGCAAGACCATGCTCGCGCGCGCAATGGCAAATGAGGCCGGTGTGACATTTATATCAGCGGAGGGCAACCAATTTCTGAAGAAATACGTCGGCGAGGGCCCGGAAAAGATTCATGAGCTGTTCCGCACCGCGCGCAAATATGCGCCGTCGGTGGTCTTTATAGACGAGATAGACGCCATCGCCAAGGAACGCCGCGGCGGGGAGAATTCCTCTGCCGCCGAGCAGACGCTGACCGCGCTGCTCACCGAGATGGACGGCTTCCGCAGCGACGTGACAAAGCCGGTGTTTGTGCTTGCGGCGACAAATTTTGAGGTCGAGCAGGGAAGCGGGCGCAGTCTCGACGCAGCGCTGCTGCGCAGATTTGACCGCAGAATATACATCGATCTGCCCGACCGTGACGACAGAATGAAATACATGCGTCAGTCGCTCGGGAGCAACGCGCTGTTTGACGTGAGCGCGGACAAGCTCGAAAATCTGGCCATGCGCTCTGCCGGTATGAGTCTGGCCGACCTCGAATCGGTGTTCGACCTTGCGCTGCGCTCCATGGTCCGAGACGGCGGCGAGCGCGTCGCGGACGAGGCGCTCGAGGAGGCCTTTGAGACCTTCAACAACGGCGAGCGCAAAATGTGGGATGTCTCGCAGCTTGAGCGTGTCGCAAGACACGAGGCCGGGCACGCCTTCCTCTGCTGGCACGGCGGCAGCACGCCGTCGTATGTCACCGTGGTGGCGCGCGCCGACCACGGCGGATATATGCAGAACTCCGATCACGACGGAAAGAACATATACACCCGCCGCGAAATGCTCTCGATGATACGCACCGACCTCGGCGGCCGCGCGGCGGAGATCGCGTACTACGGCCCGGAGGATGGTATATCCACGGGGGCCTCGGGAGACCTCCGGCTGGCGACCGCCCACGCGCGGCAGATGCTCTGCTCCTACGGAATGGACGATGATTTCGGCCTTTCGGTGATTACGCCGCAGGGCATGAGCGAGGGCGTGCTCTCGTCGGACGTCCGCGATGCCGTCAACAGACTGCTCGCCGAGCAGCTGAGCCGCGCGGTTGACATCGTCACGGCAAACCGGGATGTGATGGATATTCTGTCCGCGGCGCTGCTGGAGCGCAACCATATGTCGGGCGTCGAGTTCGACGAGCTGCTTATGCCCTACGCAGGCCGTCGCGGTGTGAACTGAATTTTGTCGGAAAAGCCCTTTTTGACGCGCGACCGTGCGAAAAACAGCGACGCGCGCAGTTATACAGGACGTAAAGAGAAACGACCGGGGAGGCTGAGGACAAAAAGCCCCGCGGCGCAAGCAATTTTCCAATATGAACGCAGTGTGATTCGGCGTACACACTGCCGTCACCGACAGTTGAGAGTTTTGGTCAAACTCATGCGAAACAAGTCGAAATTTTTATAAATGTCGCACAAAGGGTTGACAAAACGAGCCAAATGTAATAGAATGAAATAAAATGACGCAAATTGTTTGTGCCGCCGCCTTTTAAGCAATCAAAACCTTCTCGGAAAAAGCGCAGGACTGTCCCAGATAAAATTATATGACGGTGCCGCGTTCAGATATTGTCTCTGGCGCGGCACCTTTGATTTTTATGCAGTCTGTTACATCGTCTCAAAATAATTTCAGATACAGGAGGGCATGCAAAATGACATCCCAGACAAATAACGAAGCAAAAGCAGGAACCGCTGCCGCAGTACCGGCGGCCTACAGCCAGATGAGAACAAAATTCGAGGCCTACACGGGCGATGAGCCCTACCTGTTTGTAAGCTATTCACACAAGGACACCGCCGCGGTGTACCCTATTCTTGATGCCCTCTATGACCGCAAATACAGAATCTGGTACGACGAGTCGTGCGAGAACGGGAACGATTTCCGCGACGAATTGCGCCACCGTATCGAAAAATCCGAGGCAGTGCTGCTGTTCGTTTCGGGCAATTCCATGACATCGCCCTTCTGCGGCATGGAGATAATAGTCGCGCGTGAGAACAACAAGCGGCTCTATCCCATTTTCCTCGACAATGTTGAGGTGCCGCCGGCATTCGCCATTCTGCTCTCGAACACGCACCACGGCACGGTTGACGACGTGGACAGACTTATTCGCGCGCTCGTGCGCGACCTGCCCGCAGTCGCCATGGACCGTCTGACCATCGGCGACGGCGAGCTCAAGAAGTGCGAGGACAACGGTCAGAGTATTACCGTCGACGACGGCGTGCGCGTCATATGCGCCGACGCCTTCAAGGACCGCAAGGCGCTGCACACCATCATTCTTCCCGAAACGCTCGAGACCATCGGCGACGAGAGTTTCCGCGGATGCAGCAACCTCGAGGAGATGGATATTCCCGAGAGAACCGTCCGTCTGGGCTCGAGTGCCTTCCGCGACTGCATCCGCATGAAAAAGCTGGTGCTGCGTAACAGCTGCATCAAGATCGGCGAGCGCGCATTTGAAAACTGCGCGTCGCTCACGGATGTCACGCTTCCTGACGGACTGACCGAAATATACGGTGGCGTTTTCAACAGCTGCCGCAGTCTCGCCCATATTGACCTGCCGGGCAAGCTGACCATACTCGGAGAGAGCGCGTTTTCGGATTGCGTGAGCCTTGAGAAGGCGGATATTCCCGAGACCGTCGTCAAAATCGACGATCTGACCTTCAACGGCTGTACAAGCCTTTCCGAGATAGTTCTGCACGAGGGAATGCGCAAGATAGGCAAGGGCGCGTTCAAAAACTGCCGTGCACTCAAAAAGATGGAGATTCCCTCCACGGTCTCCTGCATAAGCGATGCACCCTTCCGCGGCTGCGAGTCGCTCAAATCCATACATGTGGCGCCCAAGAACCGGTTTTACAAGTCTGAGCCCAACAAGCGCGAGGGCAACGACCACGTGCTTTTCAATAAAAACAAATCGGTGATAATTGCCTACCCTGCAAGTAGCCGCGAGGTTCAGTACGACATTCCCGACAGCGTGACCGTTATCAGCGACTGGGCCTTCTGCGAGTGCAAAAAGCTCAACCGCATCACTATTCCCGACAGTGTCTGCGCGGTCGGCGAGGGCGCGTTCTGCAACTGCGCGCTGCTTGATGAGGTTGAGATACCCGACAGCGTCGGAAAAATCGACGACTGCGCCTTCCGCGGCTGTGTAAGCCTTGAGAAGGTGGTCATTCCGTCCTCGGTCAAAGATCTCGGCTGGGGCATATTCGACGGATGCGAGTCCAGGGTGACGGTCTACTGCGACGAAGGCTCGGAAATTTCCGAATACTGCCGCCGCTGCGGTATAAAGCAAGCCCGCATGTCCGATAAGGAGAGCAACTGACATGGACGGTTCAGGTGAGAAGATAAGCACGCCGTGCGGGCGCGTGGCGGCGTTCTGTAAAAAGAACGTCGTTATGCTCATCGCGGTGTGCGCGGCGGCGGTTACATCGGCGATAGTCGGCGTCGACGAGCAGTACCTCGGCTACTTCGACTACAAGACGCTGACCTGCCTTTTCTGCGTGCTGGCGGTCGTCTGCGCGCTCAAAAATATCCGGTTTTTCTATATGCTCGCGCGCAAGATAGTCTACCTTTTCAAAAACGCGCGCATGTGCATACTGTCGCTGGTCTACATAACCTTCATAGGCTCCATGCTTATCGCCAACGACATGGCGCTGCTGACCTTCCTGCCGCTCGGATACCTGGTGCTTACCACCACGGGCAAGCAGAAGTACATGGCGTTTACATTCATTATGCAGAACATCGCCGCCAACCTCGGCGGCATGCTGACCCCCTTCGGCAACCCGCAGAACCTCTATCTCTACTCAAAGTTCGAGATACCGAACGGCGAGTTCGTCGCCATAATGGCGCCGCCGTTTGCGCTGTCGGTGCTGCTTATCACGGTGTGTTGCCTGGTGTTTGTCAAGCCCGAGCCGCTGGAGCTGGACGACGAGCGCGTCAGCCTGCCGGTCGGGCGGACGATACTTTACCTTGTGCTGTTTGCGCTGGCTATTGTCATCGTCTTCCGCGGCATACCGTATTGGATCGGACTTATCATAATTCCGGTCGTGCTGCTGTTTGCCGACCGCCGCGCGCTGCTTGCGGTTGACTATCCGCTGCTTCTGACGTTCGTATTTTTCTTCATTTTCTCGGGAAACATGGCGCGTATCGAGGTCGTGCGCAGCTTTTTTGAGGGGCTGCTGGCCAAGAATACGCTTATCGTCAGCGCGCTGTGCTGCCAGTGCATCAGCAACGTGCCCTCGGCGATACTGCTGTCGGAGTTCACGCAGAACTACCGCGAGCTGCTGGTCGGCGTCAACATCGGCGGCGTCGGTACGCTCATCGCGTCGCTGGCGAGTCTGATTTCCTTCCGCGAGTACATGAAGCACAACCCCGGCCGCGCCGGTTACTACATCCTCCGCTTCTCGGTCTTTAATTTCGCATTTTTGATTATTCTGCTGGTGTTTATGTCGGTGATAAAGCTGATGTGAATACGGGACATACATTAAATGACGAGGTGATTTTATGCAGACATGGTTTGGCGTGCAGGCAGACGCGTTTATCTCGACGCTGCCCAAGAACATAGGCATTTACGCGATAATATTCTTCCTGCTTTGTATAGGCGTTTCGGTGCTTTTCTCGCTGAAAAAGCGCTTTATGCACAACGTTGTTGCACTTGCGATGGCGGTTGTTTCGGCACAGGGTGCGTTCCTGCTTGTCGGCTCGATATATGACATACTTGTCAAGCGCCAGGGAGTTCAGGATGCCATCGCCGAGCTGCTCGGTAAGATGCCTGAGCTCGGAGCCTCGGTCGGCGGGGCGCTGGCGGTCTCAAAGTATGTGGTGAGCCTTGTTGCGGTTCCGGCGCTGTTTCTCATATTCTACGGAATTATGAGCCTTGTCGGCTATATTGTTTTCCGGTACAGCTGCCGTGAGAGAATGAAGGGCAACGGCGACAATGTCGACAGCAATCTGACTGCCGGCATCAAGATAGCCTCCGGCGTGATTTCGGCTGTGGTCGCTATTGTCGCGTACTTTTCACCCAACAACACCTTCCTTGACCTCATGACACTGCCACCTATATTCCTGACGGCGTTCGCTACGGTCAGGGCGATAATATTCTTTTTCAGGAAAAACTACCCCGAATCGAAGACATGGAGCAGGGTGCTCGGCGGTGTGCTCGGCGCACTGACCGGTGCTGTCATGTTTGTTATGCTGTTCTTCCCCTTCCTTGCGGTCGCCGATCTCGCCTGCGTGGGCGCTGACGCGGTTCCCGATGAGGCGCTCGCCTGCTACGAAAAGGTCAGCGCCGAGGAGAAAAAGCAGCAGCCCTCCGCTTCTGCGGCCGATACCAAGGCTGACAGCACCTCCGACTCTGCCGGGGATGAGGAAGAGAACCCCGATGTCATCGGTCGCGTATTCCACTATACCGTCGAGACAAAGAAGTACCTCGACAGCTACGGAAAAACGTTTATTGCGAAAATTTACCCCGCGCTCGGTGTTTACAGTATGCACAACATGGTAGCCCCCGTTGAGGATGCGCGCACGATACTGCGCACGACGGTGGTGCTCGGATCATATTACTACTGTGAAAAGAACGACACCGACTTCCCCGACGCCAAAGAGCGTTTGACAGAGTCGATAGTCAACGTCTCGGACAACGGCGAGCTTAACGATGTGCTTCAGTCTCTGTTCTGCACGGCGACCGCGCGCACGCTTGCCGAGGACGAGGAGAGCAAGGATTTGCGCGAGCGTCTTGTGACCTCGGCCAAGCTGTCCGAGCTCGAGACGCTGGACGAAGAGGCCCGCCGCGCCGAGAGCGAGCGTCTGACGGATGTTTATATCGCACTTTGCCGTGTGGTGGCCGCGCAGAGCAAGACTCCCGGGAAGGACGGCGTAACGAAGGATCAGCTCATACTGTTCGGCGAGCTTATGGACGCTATGTATGCGAGCGAGTCCTTCCACGACACGGCCGAGCCGCTGCTGCGCGAGCTGCACAAAAATCCCGATTTCGCACCGTACATTGACCCCGACGACGCTATGCTCAACATTTCCTACGGTGAATACAGCTTCGCAACGTATATGGAAATAGTGACTGGACGCATTGCAAACGCAGCCCAGTGAAAATAACTGAAAGGAAAAAAGACACGTGCATACAGCGAAACATATCAGATTTCTGACGTTTGTGCTTGGTCTGGTGCTCATGCTTTCCGTACTCGCTGCCGTCCCCGCGACGGCAGCGACCGGTGCGGATGGCGCGAATACACCGGACACTTCGTACCGTCGCAAGGTCATTTCGGTCGTGTACGATAACTCGGGCTCAATGAGCTCGCAGGACCGTATACATTACGCTAAGTACTCGCTTCAGATACTGCTGTCAATGCTCAGTAAGGGAGATGTCCTGACCGTTGTCCCTATGAACGCCTCGTCCGGCGAGACGGTGATAGAGGTCAACATGGGCGACGGGGATTGCAGCAAGGCGATTCAGGACATTGTCAGCAAGAACGCCATCAAATCCGCAAGCGGAGGCACGCCCTTCAAATCGGTCTCGACGGCAGTTGAGCAGCTCGTGGAGCGCGGGCTGAAGACGGTCGAGCAGGCCGGGGATGCGTCGGGCAACGAGGAGTACTGGCTCGTCATACTTACCGACGGTGAGTTTGACACGGCCAGCACCGCATCCGCGCTTGAGAACGCCATCGCCGCGGAGATAAACAAGTACAGCTCGCTGAGAACCATATACCTCGGTATCGGCGGCAGCGCAACAGACCTCTCCGGGTGCGGACTTACAAGGTCGGCGCCCTTTACGGCTATGAAGGCGGGCGAGAAGGCGCTGTTCGTCGAGAAGATGCAGGCCATCTGCAATCTGATGTCGGGCCGCTATTCGCTTGACGAAAAGTCGTATGCGGTAAGCGGCAACCGGGTGGTGCTGGATTTCGACCGGACTGACTTCCCATTCCGGACGCTGTCCATACTGCTTCAGGACTGCGCCGCGACGATTCAGAACGTCAGCTATAACGGAAAGAGCCTGACAGCCGTCAAAAGCGGCACAGTGGCAGGCGCGAGAGAGGTCGCCATGGCGGACGGCGTTTTTGCGGTTTTAGAGGGTGCACCCTACTTCTCGGGCGGACGCCTCGAGCTGACGTTTTCGGCACCTGTCGATGCAAATAAGCTCACCCTCATGGGCGAGCCCGCGCTCACGATAACTCCTTATTTCGAATACAAGGGCGCTTCCGGCTGGCAGCGTACCGACATACGCTACATAAACAGCAACCTCACCAAAAACGACCGTATCCGGGTGGGCTATGAGATATTCGAGCAGTCCGCGGGACGAAAGCTCGACCTCAAGTCGATTTTCGGCAGCGTCGACTCGCGCGTGACATACGCCTCGCACAGCTATGCAGTTGGCGACGAGATACCTCTGGTCGTGGGTATGAACGAAATAGGCATATCCGTCAGCGTCATGAACGGAAATTATTCGCTGAATACGTCGGTCATGTGCGTAATAAGTGAAAATCCGACGTTCTACCGTATAGAGTCCAAGGTTGCCGAGAAGCACGATCAGGGCGGAAATCAGGCTCTGGTTGATTTCGTCGTTTATTCGGACAACAGGCCGCTGACAAAGTCGCAGCTTGCCGGATACACAACCGACCTGCACTTTTACCGCGCAGACGGAAGAGAGCTTACGGCAAAGGTCACGCAGGCGAACGACGGCACCATTACCGCCGAGCTTGATCTGACCTCGTTCTCGCCCGGAGAGGTGTGCACAGGAGTTCTCCGGGTCGTGTCGCCGCTCAATGTGTCGAGAGAGAAGAAGGTCGAGATAGTAGTCTCGGCGCGGCTGTCAGAGCTTAACGCCTCGGTGGCCGGCAGCAGCGATATGCGCCTGACGCAGGCCGAGCTGCTCGATAACACCGCGGGCTTTGACTTTGCGGTCAGCGTCAACGGCAAGCCCGGCGACTTTGCGGACGCCGTGCACGTGGCTTACAGCGTCGAGCTGAACGGTCGGGATGTTACCGCCCACACGACAGTGAGCGACGGACGGCTGAAATTTGTTCCCACGCTCGGGAATATGGGCGAGGAGGCCGGCCGTCCCGGCAACAAAACGGTGACGGTCACGGTGTGGTCGGTCGCAGACCCGGGTATGCGGTCGACTGCGAGCGCGACACTTGAGGTCGTGCAGTCGACGCTGGTTATGACTGTTACGCCGGGCAGCGGATCGTTTGCGATCACACCATTCAAGCTGAACGGCAACACGCGCGGATTTACTTTCACGCTGACGCTTGACGGCAAGCCGGTGGATCCCGCCGGAGGACTTGTCGACTGGAAGGTCGCTGTCGACGGCGCGGACGTCAGCCGTTATGTCGGGCAGCGCGACGGCGGGCTGTTCTTTGCTCCCGCTGCGGACAACCTCGGCAGCGTCATGAACGGTACCCGCACTGTGACGGCAACTGCGGGATTCCGCGGGATACCGTCAATATCGGCTTCCTGCAGCACTCAGATAGACATTGTCGACAGCGTCTGGGAGATACGGCTTATGCCGGGGGCTGTGACCGACATTAACCGCTTCCGCATTGAGGACAGCGGTGCGTTCGCCCGCTTCATGGTACTGCGTGACGATGTCCCGCTCGGACGCGACGAGCTCGAGACGCTCTGGAACGACGGAATTCTTACCGTTTCCGGCGCGACGTTCGACAAAAACATACTTCTCCCCGTCGGACGCGAGGTAACGTTCGAGGAGCAGGACGGATACGGCGTGCTTCGCTACACCGTCACCCGCGACCAGATACAGCCTGTCGCAGGAGTTATGGCGATGTTCATCTTCAACGGTGAGAAAATCGTTCATATGTCCTGCTACAACGCCCAGCTCGACACCGCATTCAATTTCCCGCCGAGCAGCGCGTGGTCGTATGTGTGGCGGATATTGGTTATTTTGTTGATTATCTATATTGCGATATACATCGCGGCATGGCCGAGATGCAAGAGCTTCCCGTCCGGAATGATGGTGACGCTCGATATTTCGGATAATTCGGTGTCGTGCTACACCTCGGATGTCAACATGACATTTTCTGAACGGTATTTGTGGCATCTTGGAAGGCTGCTGCCGTGGAGGCTGTTCTCAAATCAGCCTGAAAACAGCTTCATGTTTTGGTCTGGTGATTTTGCGTATTTCAATGTATCGTCGCTGGATTCCAGCGGCATGACAATTGAAATCGCGGATGATACTAACTCATTTGACGTTTGGGATGATTTTAAGGACAAGCTTGAGCAGGGCGAGATTGATGACGGGTTGCTGAGTGAGCTCGGCAAAAAGTCCCAAAGATTGCGCCGGGTGTTTCAGCCGGATGACGAGAGTCTGGTTGATGAAAATCATGCACCGCCTGTCAACGGAGCTTTCTTTGTCGTAAAAGACAAACGTAAAGTGGTTAGAAAAGTTGTATTCTTTGTCTACATGTAAATTATTTAAAGGAGACATATATCATGAAAAACATTCTTCTTATCGGTGTGGGTGGCACCGGCAGCAACGCTGTTGACATCATGGATCAGCAGATCAAAGAGTTTGGCAATCAGACGGACAATCACGTTACGGCGCTTGTTTTCGATACTGATGCCGGTTGTGTCAGCACGATCAGCAGTGCTACAACTGTTTCCATGGCTGACAACAGCAGCGTCGGTACAATCTGCGACCGCATCGGTACTCCGTACCTGCGCGAGTGGTTCCCGTGCGACGAGACTTTCGGCGATTACAAGTCGGTTCGCGCGCAGGAAATGACCCGCGGTGCGTCGCAGTGGCGCAAAAAATCCTTCGTGGCTTTTCTGAACCTCATGAACAAGCCGAGCGAGCGCGCTAAATTCATCAATGCGCTCGAGAAGATGGTTGCCAACCCCAAGGCCTCCTGCGAGATATACGTTATTGCCTCTATTGCGGGCGGTACCGGCTCCGGCTCGTTCATTCCGATCGCCCTTTACGCAAAGCGCTACCTGCGCCAGCACCTCGGACGCGAGCCCATCGTCAATGCCATGATCGCGCTCCCTGACATATATGCCAACAGCCAGACCAACGACAACAAGATCAAGGTCTACTCCAACGCATACGCTATTCTCCGTGAACTGAACGCCATAAACCTCGTAGCGCGCAACTACAACGCCGAGGGTAAGGCCGAGAACAGAGCTCCGGTCAACTTCCGTATAGGTCATCCCGACGAGCCGAATGTCGGCGTGCTGTTTGATGCAAGTGACGAGCGGTTCTGGACTCCCGAGGCCGCTCCCTTCAACCAGATATTCATACTCGACCGCATTCCCGGCCTGAAATCCATCGCGGCACACGACATAGTGCTGGCCAACTCGCTGTACTCCCTGATATGCACCGAGATCGGCGCCGAATTTGACAGCGAGGCCTCAAACCACGAAATTCTGCACTCCCAGAGTAACGGCAGCAACGCCATTTACGCCGGAATTTCGACCTCGCAGCTGCGCTTCCCTGTTGAGACCGTGCTCGATTACCTTGCCCGCAACAAAGCGCTCACTGCATGCGAGTCTGAGTGGATGGTGCTTCATCGTGCAACCGAGCGCCGCATAAAGGAGAAGATTCAGACCGCGCGCGACAACAACGAAAGATATGTCATGAGGGACGGCGAGTATGCCGAGCTGCTGCTGGAGACGCTCAACGAAATGGAGCAGAACGGCAATGGTGCGCCGATCGTTGACATGGTCGACCGCGGCACGGCTATTTATAATTCTGATACACACCGCAAAGAAAACGAGAATACTGCGGAAAAGTTTTTCCAGAAAATTGAAGAGGCCCTTGAAGGACGCATATCTAAGCAGGAGTTCTCGTGGCAGGCTGTCAAAAAGAAGGGCGAAGTTAAAAGCAAAAAGGATAGAAATACCGTCTTAAGTAATGCAAGAGCGTGGCAAAATGTACTTAAAAAATATTTTGAGGAATCAGTCGGGTGTATAAAAAATTCTTCCACGAGCATAGCAGAGGCTATTCTGTCATTTGACGAGACACGTGCGGCAGCGTCCAATTCGGATATGTCGCTTGTGGAAAGCATTCTCAAACACGATAAAAAATACATACACCCTGTGGCGGCAATGGTTCAGCTTTGCCGTTTAAAGAAGCTGCTTGTCGAGAACATAAACAAGGACGAGCAGGAGTGGCCTGCGCTTAGAAAGAGAAGTGTTGACGAGATACCGGAATGGGTGTTTAGCCTGCCTAAGTCGGCGAAAGATGACAACGGTGCCGCAGGTGTGGCAGTAAGCCGCGACAGCGCACGGAACAAGAAGGCGAAGGGTAAAAACAGTGCCGATCAGTCAGCTCCCGCACACTATTCGGTCAAATCAAGCGTCTATGCCAACAGCCTGCCTCGTGAGGAACGCTTCAACTGGTTTTGCAACAAGGCCGGGGATAAGTATACTAAGTCCCGTTCGGACGCCCGTGTGGACGAAATTTTCCTTGAGGCGGATGTTGAACAGCTTTTGAAGCAGCTTACAAAGAAGGCTCAGAAGCAGCTCAAGCGCGCTGTTTACTCCCGTCTCTCCAAGAACCTCGACATTCTCATCGAGAAGTACCGCAACTTCTTCTCTCGTTTTGAGAAGGAGAAGGAGGGTATGGAAGAGGAGACCAAGACGCTTATCGGTAAGGATGCCGGAACGGTTGACAGCGTTATCAACATTTACTGCTCCGAGAAGGACAAGAAGGACATCATGAAGCACGTGTTCGGCGAGGCAGGCCCCGAGAGCGAGGCACAGCTTGTCGTGACGGACGACATTGCCGGGCATGGTGTCTTCGATTCGGCATACCGTGCGGCAGCTGCCGAGCAGCGCGACGAAGAATGCAACGAGAAGGATTCCGCTGCATATCACTCGCTGTTTGACGGCCTCATCAAGGCTTATCGTGACTACATAAGCAAGACCGACGCCTTTAGAAAAATCGCGTCCTACAACATCGTCGAGGCTGTCGAGGCTTCCTGCGGCGGTGACAGAGACAAGGTTAAGAAGGAGCTGCGCAATTGCTTCCAGAACGCTCAGGAGCTGTCCAAGCCCTCGCTGCGTGTCAACATGAACGGTGGCGACAGCGACCTTGTCAAGCCGTCCAACGTTTCGGTCGTTATGCTCTCGAGAAATACCGCAAAGTACATCAAGAAATTTGCGGATCACTTTGATGTGCATCTTCCCGCGGACCGTACCAAGGAGAGCAACGTCATTCAGGCCTGCGCGGAAGAGTTTGTCCGCAAATACTCCGGCGAGGACAGCGTGCGCGTTTCCATCGTCGACAGCCTGCCCGACAACGTCATTTACTGCACCGGCGAGATTATGGACATCACGCCCCTTCGCGTCGAGAAATTCGACGAGTGCGGCCCGGACAATACCTACTTCAAGAACTACAGAGAGGCGCTCAAGCGCTTCAGAAAGTTCGACACCGATATGTGGAACCCTCACCTCGGCCACAACCTGCACCGCCGCGGCTGCCTGCCCTATATGAACCCCGCGATGGAGCAGAAGTGCGACGAGATGATGATAAAAGCGCTCGTCTATGCGCTTAACAACGGCGACATAAGCTATACCACATCCGGCAAGCCGGCGTTCCGCTACATGGCGAACGGTAAGTCCACCTTCATTATCGGCGCCGACGGCAACGCTGTTCAGATGAAGAACGTCGCGCAGCTTGTCACCTGGATACGCAACCAGGACGAGCTGGTCGATAACTGGAGCGATGAGTACGAGAGAGCTCTCCAGGCTCAGCTCAACGCGCTGCCCAACATCGTCAACGACGCCGGAGAGATCGACATACTCGAGTCGGCAATAACCAGATCCAAGTACATGAAGATGCTGCAGACCACGCTCTTCCGTGAGTCGGCGGGCAAGAATGGCGGAGACTTCGGTCCCGGCCTCATCGAGCTCGCTTACCGAGTCAAGACCAGCGAGGAGGCCTCGAGAGATTGCGACGACGCCGAGAGAATGCTCGCCGTTGCATACGAGACGTTCATGGCCTTCTGCTCCTTCCGCGCAAATAAGGACACCAACCCCGAGCGCTTTATTCAGGTTTACCGTCAGCAGCTGGGCAAGCTGTTCGAGGGACTTGCAATGTCTCCTATGTTCCGCAAGGGCCTTCAGGAGGGCGACGCGAGAAACCCGAAGGAATATTACAGACAGCTTGTCAACTGGATGAACGATGCAGGCTACTTCCTCGGCATCCCGATGGACGGCGCTATCGACGAAAAGTGCAATGTCTGCATCAACGAGCGGTTTGACTTCAGAAATTATCCCGCCGTCGTACAGTACCTGACAGGAAACAAGCGCGGTAAGGTCGCACCTGCGGCAGACGCGGCTGATGGGTCCGACGCATCCGACGATGCGGACGACGCCGAATAATCCGAACAGTCGCTGAATAACAGCATTCCGCTGCCGACAACCGTCGGCAGCGGAGAACGAATATTAAAAAAGGAGAACAAACAATGGGAAAACGAACCGTCCTTGCAGGCGTCGGCAAAATCGGATGCGGCGCGGTAGATGCTTTAATGCAGCGGTATTGTCCGGGGGAGGAAGTTTTCCCGATGCTGTTTGCCGCCGGTGAAACAGAGCTCGGCGAGCGGACGACTGAGCCTGATTTTGTTTTTTCACGGGTCTGCTCGCTCGAGAGTGTCGTCAAAGCCGGGGATTTACTGAAGGCATGGCGGCCTCGCGATGAGAGAGCGGACAGGAGTTTGCTGCTCAAATCCGGCAGTGCGGCGTGGAGCTATGAGCTTCCGGCGTCTTCACGCAATCTGGCGGCTATGATGTTCGCGGGGTTCTGCGCCTTTGGCGGCCGTGAGCAGCTGGACGCCGAAATCGACCGCATTGCCGACGGATACGATGGGAACGGCGGGGGTGACGAGTGCACGGTTTACATGGTTGCCTCACTGTTCGACGGGACAGGCTCGGGAGTGTTCCTGCCGCTCTCACTGTACATCGCGCGAGCGCTGCACGAAAGAGGCGTGAAGGCGAAATTCCGTGCGCTGCTTGTGACGCCGCGGGATATGGACAGCTACGGAAATGAAATCACTAAGACCGCGCCGCATGTCAACTTTCACAAGGCTCTGTACGAGCTGAACGAGGTGATGAGCGGCTGTACCGAGGGCGAGTTCTTCCTCGGCACCCCGGACGACGGCGTCACCGGACAGCTTTATCCCATGGACACCGAATGGGCGGCGGACGCCGGGCTGTTCGGACGTGTTTACTTTGCAAACAGGCAGCATTCGAGCGGTAACTTCGAAAACATGCTCGCCGATGAGCTGTGGGCGCTGATGAGCGGTGTGTTTGACGGCGTTGCGCAGGAATCAAAGAACGGCAGATGCTGTTTTCTGGCGACGTCGGCGGTTGAATTCCCGGTGTGGTCCGTAGCGGAATACATTTCCGGGCAGATTGCTCTCGAGAGAGAAAAAAAGTGGTTCGGAATGGACGTCCATCCGGACGAAGAGGACGCCGACCGTACGTTGTCACAGAGCACTCCGACGGCCAAGGCCGCGCCTGTGTGGGTAGATGAATACCTTGACCTTGTTGAGGCGCGCGCCCGCGGCGGACACGAGGGCTCCCGTGATAACGAAAACGGCGATGGCTTCGGTCTTCTGTCAGACGAGGCAGCACAGCTTCTCGGCGGCGACCTCTGCCGCCGTCCATTCGACGGTCGGAAAAAGAAGCAGGACAAGCAGGCGCGTCTGGCAGAGCTGACGGAACAGTGCCGCGGCAAGCTCAAGGCCTTCTCCGAGGAGCTTGGAGAGCGCTTTACCGACGACGTCATGGCGGTGAGAGACAGTTTTCTTTCGTATGACAACGAGAGCGAGGGCAAGAGTCGGGACACCGTTGCACTCGCCGATGTGCTTCAGCTTGAGGCGTGGGATTTTTCGGCGTCGCTTGGTCGGTTGGAGCTGCTCATGTCTGGCGTAGAAAAGCGTCTGGAGTCGATGAAGCCCGGTAGTCTTGCGCTTGTCCGCGGAGAGAGCACGAAGGCATACCTTACAAGAGTGACGGAGCTGCCTCTGCCGGACGCTCTGAAGGCGCCCGAATGGGAGACGGCCGTGTCCGGCGGCGCAAACAAAAAATGCTGTGAAGCGCTGGCAGGTCTGCTGAAGGACGCCGGGTCCGCAGTGGCGGAGGCTTGGGAAGGTCGGCGTGCCGCAGCGGCGATAGTGTTGCTCGGCGCGGCACTTGGTCGTATGAAGACAGCTTTTGAGCGGCTGATAAGCGAAGGCCGCAGCATGGTTGAGGACAGCGAGAGAGAGCACGCAGGGCTCCTTGAGGCCCGGAAGAATTCCGGGTGGGATACGACATATGTAGGCATCGATTCCGGATCGATTTCCGGAATGTGCAAGGCTGCCCGACAGGAGCTTAGCGGCCTTGCGACTGACAGAAGTATAACCGCAATAGCGGCGCTGCTTTGCGAGGCGGGAGACCTTGAACACCTGCCGCCGCTGTCGGGAGAGCTGAACACGGTGCTGTGCAGGGGCGCCGCCGACGAGTCACGCCAGCTTTACAACGCGTGGCTTGAAAGCGAGACCTGGCGCGAGGTGCGCCGGGGAGGAATCGTCGCCATGGCGGGCGACGCACGGCAGGTTGCCGAGGCCGTTTCGATGGCCGAGTGCAGAGCCCAGCCGAGAGTTGAGATGTACACCAAGCCGGGCAGTCCCGAACGGTTGCGCTACGCATCGTTTGCGCTGTTTTCACCCGAGACGGCGGAGTACATAGCCAGGATTTCCGGCCCTGAGGACGGGGGCGATGGCGCCGACGTAAAGGCGGCGCTTGAAACGTTCATGCAGCTGGGCGGCTGCTCCGAATCGGGGGCGTTGGTCTCCGACGGGATGGCGCCCGAGAGAATTGTCTGTGTGAGCTGTGTGGACAGTATAAGGATGTCCGCGATGACGGACATCAGTGAAACGAGCGTCAACGCCGCCTGGTATCACAGATACCTCAGGTTGTCGGAACGCTTTGAGGAATGCGATTTATGGACGGACTTTGGGTATGCTGTTTTCAGCGGAAAACGCGGAGACCCGCCCGGCTTTGAGCCTAAAACGGGTAGTAAGGAGAAACTATGCTGACCTATGTGATAAACACATCTGAAAATAAAACCTTTGACAGCGATCTGCTGTTTGAGTTGTCCGGATACAGCAAGATCCGTTGGATGCACTGCCGTCTGGACGAGGTTGAGGAATGTGCAAAAGAGATAAGCGTTAAGCAGAATATTCTTGGAGCCGAGAAGTTTCGTGTGGCGGTGCTGGTCGACTTTTACGGCTTTGACCGTATACGCAGGCCATACGGCTGCGGCGGCAAGGGGTACGGCGAGGAGACCGGTATTGACTTGTGCCTGTACTATCCTTATATCGAGACTTACCTTGTTGACCATTTGTTTGATTACCTTGAAACCAGAAACCTCCACGCCGCAACGCGTGAGGTGTATTACATACAAAACGAGAATGCCGACAGGTATTCGTTTATAAACAACCGCGAGGAGCAGCTGCGGCAGGTCATCTCGCCGAGCGAGCCCGAGAGCGCGGACGAAGAGCCGGAAATCCCCGAGGATGATAACTCGGGGGACGTCACCCCCTTCGACAAAGTGCCGGAGGGCGTCGAAATAAACGCCGACGCCGACGGTGCCGCCGAAGTCAACGGTACTGAGGAAGCCAACGGAACCTCCGGAGCCTCCGTCGCGGAAGACGCAGCCGGTGCTGTGGCCGCCGAGGACGAGCCGAGATATCCGAGCTTTGATTTGCACTGCACGCCGGAGGTGTCGCTGACCTTCCGCCTGTTTGATTACCCCTATTGCGGCAGCAATACGACCACGCTCGGCGACTTTATCCGCAGATTCGCCGACAGAACCAACGAGAGAAGCCATATCTTCTCGCATGTGTACGTCACATCCTACGGAGAGGGCGATGCGCTGGCGGCCTTTGACACGCTGGCACTGTCGCTTTACCTCATACGCATGTATGAGCGCGAGGAGCTTCGCGACGAAAAAAACAGCCTTCAGATCGACCATCTCGATCCGAACAAGGTGCGCGAAATACTTCAGCGCGCGTGGAACAAGATACACAAGGCGCAGGAGCTGGCACGCGAAAATCAGTGCGAGTATTACTCCCTCAACATCGGCAATGGCGACCGCGTTATAGGCGAGACCGAGAGCGAGGAGGAGCACATAAAAAGCGAGATGCCCAAGGTCAGTCCCGAGCAGCTTCGCGGCGAGTGCCGGGCGCTTTTCGAACAGATTTGCCAGATAGCCGGCGGCGGTCAGAAGATGACCGAGGCGGAAGCCACGGAAATGGACAAGGTTATTGAGAAATACCTCGGTCAGCGCGACGAGCTGCGCGAGGACACCGTCCGGGATGATCTGTCGCACCTTGTTGATGGCAGTAAAAAGATAAAGCAGTGCCCGTCTCAGTTAGACTATGAGGCCGAGGTCAACAAGCGCTATGGGCAGATTTCGGCGCTTTTCCGCCGCACGCTTAAGGCGGAGTACCTCCAGGCGGACTACGAAACGGTGTATAAAAAAGCGCAGGATGCCTATGACGAGTACCAAAAGCTCGCAAGACGCCGCAGCCGTTGGATTGTGGCGGATGTTTTGATGCTGCTCATAACGGTCGGCTCAATGGCGCTGCCGTTCCACTACCTGCAGCAGATCAACACGCCCGCCCTTGAAGCCTTCCTTCAGGGAACGGCGGTCATAGCGCCGTTTGCGGGGCTGTTTTTTATGATATTCGTCGGGATGACAGCTACCATCAACTGGCGGATAAGAGCGGTGCAGGACGTGCTGTGTCAATGCCTGCGCGAATGCATCGCCAGACGCAACTACAAGCTGTCGGCACTGCGTCAGAGATACGAGGCCGACCTGCCCGAGATAGAAAAGGTGCGCTACGAGATACGCGGCATCGGCAGTCTGCACGAGAAGAACATGGACAAAATACGCAACGTCCGGCGACATCGTCAGACGCTTGAAAGCGTTGAAAACCGCCTCAGCGCCATGCTCAACAACCTCGGCGTCGAGCCCGTGCCCGACAAAAACGAAAATATCACCTGCGAATTCGATATACAGAAGCCGATCCGCTCGGCCGACAATAAGGTCTACCGCGTATTTTCGGTCGAGACCATAGAAGCAATGTTTGATAAGAAGGGAGGAGCACAGAAGTGATAACACTGCTTAAAATAATCTTTTTGATAGTGCTGTTCCTGTTCTTTGCATACCCGCTCCTGCCGTTCTCGTCAAAGGCGCGCCGGTTCTCGACGTTTTACGGGCTGAGATACGAGCCGCCCTTCAATAAGCGCAACGCGGTTTTTCTGCCGTTGATGATAATTGAATTTGTCGTAGTGGCGCTGCTGTTTGAGCTTTTGACCAAGGCGAGCGGACTTGTCGGTTCGATTCCCTTTATCGCAAAGCTGACAGAGGGCGTACGCAATCAGATAGGGACGAAGGGCGAGTTTTATCTGCTCGTGATTCAGGTTCTTCTGATAAATATTGCGACCATCTACGCCTTTGTGATAGTCAAGGGGCTTTTGCGTCACCTTCTGATTGATCCTATCCTCGGCTGGGGCAAGAACGACGGGCTGACGCCAGAGCAGCGCCGCGCAAAGCGCGCGGCTTATCGCCGCAAGCGTCGTGAGGAAAAGCGTAAGCGCCGCATGGAGCGCCGCGAGGCGAAAAAGAACAAGTCAACACGCAAAAAGCACGGCGACGCCCCCGACGACGAGAACAATAACTCCGAAAAGAACGAAGAGGAAGAGGAGTACGATTCCGACGACGAGCGCGTTATGCGTTTCCCGCATTCGGACGGCACCGGAGACGACGAGGACGACAATGATGAGGAAACCGACGGCGAGTCGTCCGGGGACGCCGAGCCCGAGCCGCCTCCCCCTCCGCGCTCTGCCTTTATGCGCTGGCTTTTGGGTCTTATGTTTGAGAAGGATGAGGATCCTCCGTACGTTTATGCCCGACCCAGCGTGGCGCGCGCCGCGGCAGTGCTTCAGACATTTATCTATGTTGTCGAAGTGCTGTATTTCCTGATGTTTATCGTCATGGCGGTGGCAATGCTTTTCCCCATGCCGGACTGGATATACAGCCTTGGAGTCAGCCTCAAGCGCGTGTACCTTTATCCGTTTATATCGCTGATTTTCCTTCAGGAGATATACAACTTCCTCAACACCAAAACCCCCAAGCCGAAGAAACCGGCCGGGCTTGACGGACAGTCGGACGAGGATCAGAAGAAGGACTGCGATTCCAAGCTGCTCGCACTCACCGGCGAGCTCAAAAAGCGCTTCGACGTTGACCACTTCTTCCGCTACTATCCCGCCCTCCCCGGGCAGCAGCTGCCGGAGTATGTTTTCAGCAACAAGCAGTACGAGAGCGCGCTTGAGTATATCCGTGCGTACGAGCTGCAGAGCTCGGGGCATGTTGTGCAGAGCTACCTCGAGAGCCTTGACGCTGCCTATAACGATAAGCATATTTATTTCGGTACGTCGTTCTATTCCGAGTACGGAGAGTACCTCTCGGCCTACACCTACACGCGCCTGCTTTCGGGTGCGAGAATGGTGTTCATCGCCTCCAGCCGCGATGCGCTTGAGTCGCTGCGCCGTTTTATCCGCGACAGACTTACCCGCCTGACGGGCTGTCGCGATGCGGCCACGTGGAGAGTTTATGTCAGCGGCGAGCGCCTCGATCAGGCCGACATACTCATCGCGACGCCCGAGGACTTCCGCAACGATGACATTGTCCGCCACTACCCCGGCTTCTTCGAGGAGGTGTGCAACGCCGTATTTGTGGACACCGACCGCGTCACCGCAATTTACAGCTATCTCTGCCCCATCATCGCGATGCGCCTGCAAAAGGCGACGGAGAACCGTATCCGCTTCATTTTCCTGACCCGCGATGTGCTCCGCGGCTTTGCCGCGAGAACGCTTCCGCGCTATTTCTGCGTTGACAAGGTGTTCACCGCGAGCAACGCGCTCGAAAATGAGAGCACGGCGTACATGCTCATCAATCGCGAGAGCAAGTCCCGCCGCATATACAACCATTACCGCCAGTCGCTTACGGGGCTTGAGTGCATTCTCGCCCAGCAGGCGGTGAATTTCGGCGTCGACGGCGTCAAAATAATGAGCGAGGCGCCGATTGAGTACACGGACCGCGTCACGCTTGAGTCGCAGTCGGTCGAGATAAACGAGTTCTACAAGCCCGTTCCGGTCATCAACTACATGATCTATTCGGACGAGAACTGCAACCTCGCCTCGGCCATCTACACCTGCACGCGCTTCCGCGGTCAGCAGAAGTCAGTGGCGAATATCATTTCCAAGCCCTATCTGCTGCGTGACTACTTCGTGTTCATGGCCAGCAACGGCGACTATATCAACCGCTCCTCCTTTATACAGCCGCGCGCCGTCGAGGACATCGACGAGCGCAAGCTCAGCCTGCTGCGCGTCTTCTGCGAGGCTAGCATGGGCGACGGCATGACGCTGCCTGCGTTCTGCGATAAAATGCGCAGTATCATCGACACGGCAAGCAACCGCTTCGCGTCGCCGCTGTGCGATTTCTGCGGAAAGCTGTTTGAGCGCATAAGATCCGGAGAAATCGTCCCGACGGAGAAGGAATACGCCGAATATCTTGTGGCGGGTCTGCTCGACGGACGCGATACGCCCGCCGACCGCAGCGCAGGACTGCGCGCCAAGGATTACTACCTTGTGACCGACCCGCGCTACGGAATTTCCGCCGTTGCACGCGACAAGTGGATAGGCTTCCGGAGGAACAAGGACTTCCTCGCGCGCCTGACCGAGCGGAACCGCCGCGTCGAGCTGCGTCTCAACGACCAGACGGTCGGCTATCTCGATACCTTCCCGGATCGCGTGCCGCAGCAGTACATGGTCGGTCAGAGCATAATTTTCCGCAACGTCGAGTACGAGATCGGCCAGATTTCCGACGACTGCCGGACTATCTTCCTGCGCAGCGAAAACGTCACCTTCAGAAATTCGCTTGATACCGTTTTCCTGCGCCGCTACACCGTTGAGGACCTGCGTCCCTTCGGCGATGAGGGCATACTTTACAACACCAATACCAACCTCGCAGAGATACACGTCAGCCGCGCCCGCGCGAACATACTCGGCGAGAGCTACGGCTTCTTCACGCTCACGACCGACAACCAGACGCTTGACTTTTCGCACGGCGTCGTCGGCAACCCGTGGGTAGGCGAGGATCGTGTCGCCGAGAACGCCCGCCGCATAAAGAACGGCGTCTGCCTGACTGTCAGCCTGCGCTCGCGCATAGAGTGCAACGACAATATGCGTCTTCTGATTGCGGTGGTCTTCAACGAGTTCATAAAGACACTGTTCCCGCACGCTTACCGGCTGCTGGCCGTGTGTCCCGTGCTCGAGAACCCCGTGGAGAGCGTGTGGAGCGAGAACAGCTCGGTAACAGAGCAGATACGTGCGCTTTATCCCTACCTTGTGCAGTCCGGAGACGGTATGCGCGAGACGGAAAACCACCGCATACAGCTCATTCTTATCAACGACTGCCAGGACGACGTCGGTATACTCGACTGGTTCTACGACGGACGTGCGCAGTATATGCGCGAGTTTTTGTCGCATGTATATTCCTACATACAGTGGCTCAAGTGCTGCGGCAGACCCGGAACCTACATATACTTCGGCGAGCAGGCGCTGCCCGAGTGCTTTGACCTCGACGGCTGCTGCAAGCTGTTTGACGGTCTCGGTCTTATCCTCAGCGACGACGGCAAGGACGACTTCGACACCGCCGGTAACTTCGAGCAGCAGGTTCAGCGCCGCCGCTGCGCATTCTGCCACAGGATTGTGGAGAGCGGACGCTACGCGCTGTTCGATCATCATCGGTACATCTGCATGGACTGCTTCGAGGTCGTGCACGATGAGGATCAGCTGAAAAAGCTGCTGCGTGAGGTGCGGGAGTACCTGCATAAGACCTACCCCGAGATAAAGTTCGGCAAGCTGCGCGCTGAGCTTGACACTGTTCACGACCGCAAGGCGGACGAGGTGCTCAGCAAGTTCAGCTACCGCATGGATTATAAGGATCGCAGGGTTTATATCGAGCGCGATACTCCGCTGGTCAATGCCCGCGTGGTGCTTCTGCGTGCTCTGACAGGCATGTGGCAGCACGACAACGGCCTTATGATTCCCGCTGCTGACGGCCAGCTGTATTATGAAGAGCTGTGCTATCTTCTGAGCGTGGATCGCAAGGAGAGCGCCGACTGGATTCGTGCCGCGCTCAGGGGCGGTGTGCGCGAGACGGTTGAGGACATCACGGCTTACATTGAAAAGCACCGCGCCGATAACCCGCCCGCACCGGAGCCCGAGGAGACGGACATTCCCGACGAGTCTGACGAGGAAGACATCCCCGAGAATAAGGACACCGGGGACGGCGCCGACGGCGACACCTCAAACGGCGACGGCTCCGAGGGTGGAGACCACAAGGACGGTGATCCTAAGAACGATAACTCCGAGGATGACGGTTCCGACTCCGGCAGCGAGCCCGCACCGCAGGCAGAACGCTACACCAGCTTCCGCTACATGCGCGAGAAGGCCGCCGGCATTTCGGACGAAGACCTTGACGGCAACACGAGCGACGACGATGAAAAATATCCCGACAAGCTCTACAATCCCAACAAGATACCGCGCTTCTGGAAGGATTACCTGCGCGGCATAAAGGCCACCGAGAAGGAGGACGAGCTGTCCGATGAGGATCGCGGCACGTTCGACGACGATAAGCTTGATGACCTCGGCGAGGGCGACGGAGGTGTCGTGCCGGAGGAGGCCACGGGCGATGACGAGGACGATGTCGCTAAAACCGAGCCCGAGGGCGGCGACACCGGGGTGATGTCTGAAGACAAATCTGAAGATACGTCCGACGGCACGTCCGGAGAAGAGCCCGAAAAGTCCGACGACGAATCCGACGGCGAGTCAGGCGACGATATATCTGGCGACACGTCAGACGATACGCCTGAAGACATCACCGACGACGATTCCGACGAAACTCCAAAGGGCAAAAAGGACAAGAAGTCCAAAAAGGACAAGAAGAACAAGAAGGACAAAAAGTCCGACAAGGACGATAAAAACGGCAAGGACAGTAAGGACGACAAGAAGGATGAGTCAGACAAGTCAGACAAGTCCGGAGGCAAGGGCGGCAATAAGGACGCAGAGCGTCGCCTGGCGCGTCAGAAGAAGAAATTCTACGACGACGATGAGGAAACCAATCCCGCCATCCGCCTGTACAACGACATTCTCAGACACGCCTACGCCTTCGACGATTCATCTATCAGTGTAAGCGGTCTCACGTTCGAGAGGATGGTCAACATTTTCTACATGGTTCTCTCTGACTGGCCCGAGCTGTTCTGGGTCAGCAACATTGCAGGCACGGCAGACGGTATGCGCCTTGTGTTCCGCTGCTTGGATAAGGACGGAAAGATCGACAGCAAGCAGGTTCAGACCAAGCTCAGGGAGTTAAAGAAGGGCGCGCGTTGGTTCACGCGCGGCATAACCCGCCGCACAAGGCCCTATGACGCCGCGCTCAAGATATACCGTCGGCTCATTCTTACTTTGGACTACGACACCATCGGTCTGAAGACCGGCGCGGGCCGGAGCTTTGACAGCGATGACCGTCTGCGTTCGCTTTACAGCGCGCTGGTCAGTCACAAGGTCGTTTGCGCCGGGTACGCGGTGGCTATGCAGTACCTGTTGCAGTCGGTCGGTATCAGCAGCGGATATGTGATAAGCGAGGCGAAGAATAACGTGTGCCACGCTTTTAATGCGCTGCGGCTCGGAAAGTATTGCTATTATCTTGACGCAACATGGGGCGACATGTCATGCACCGACAGTGAGGGACGTGAAAACGAGATTTATTACAACTATTTCTGCGTTCCTTACCGGGATCTTGTAAAAACATCTCCGGAAGATCGGCATTACCATATTCCCCGCCACGAGTTCTATCCCGGACTTGAAGAGTTCACGGCAGCGCGGCACGAATATTTCCGTCACGAGGACGCCTACATCGACCGCTACGACGAGGAACAGCTTATTGACCTCATTGTCCGCTCCGCCCAGGAGTATGACCCCAAGGAAATGGGCGATTTCTGCATTGCAATGCGTTGTCCGGACATAGCGACGCGCGACTACATCGACAAAAAACTCAGAGAAGACGGACAGATGTTTGTTTTGCTTGCAAAGGCGCGCGAGCGTTTGTCGAGAAAGAAAAAGGCGCAGGCATTGCTCGAGTGCGAAAGATATAGCTCATCGGCCAGTGAGTATTGCCCGACAGTCTATTATTGGCCGGAGCATTAATGTGCGGTACCGTAAACATTAACAACTGACAAAAGGCGCGGGGCACTGAAACGTGCCCCGCGCCGGACAGGAGCAGAGAATGATCTGGAATATTTGCTTTATAGCGGCGCTTGCCGTGCTGGTCGCCACTGTGACAACAGCCGTCGCGTACCACCGCTCGCATGCGGGTGCCGGGACGCTGTATCTTCTGACGTTCGGAATCGCCGTGTCTGCCGTCGCTATACTGTATCCGCTGAGCCTGTCACAGCTGGAGGGCGGATACCTGCGCGCAGTTTTGCTTGCGGTGCACAACACGCTCAGACTTTTCGTGCTGGACGACGATTTCTCGCTGATGATCGAGAAAACCGAAGTGCTCGGGCGCGGGTTCCGCGTGATTTACGGCGTGCTCGCCGCGATTATATACCTCGCCGCACCGGTGATGACCTTCAGCGTTGTGCTCAGCTTCCTGCGCAAGTATGCAGCCTACCGCAATTATTTACTGCACTACACGCGCCCGGCATACATATTTTCGGAGCTTAACGAGCGGTCGATTGCGCTCGCGACAGATCTCAAGAGAGATAAGCCCCGCTGTGTCATTGCGTTCACGGGTGTTGGCGACGATGACGACGGCTATTCCAAGCGACTTGCCGGGATAGGCGCGCTTCAGTTCCACGACGGTGTGGACGACGTGAATTTCGCGCGTCACAGCCGCCGTGCGGAGATGACATTTTTCATCATTTCCGATGACGACGCGCAGAACATACGCGAGTCGCTCTCGCTGATAGAGCGTTATCGCGGCCGCACAGGCACGCGGATGTACGTGTTTTCGGACAGCGTCAGCGGCCGGCTTATGCTTGAGAACGCAGACTGCGGCGAGATGGTAGTCCAGCGCGTAAATGAGGCGCAGCGGACGGTCGCGTCGCTGCTTTACGAGCGCGGAGGCGAGCTGTTTGATTCGGCTGTACCGATACCGGGCAGCGACGAGCGGCAGATCACTGCTGTGGTCGCGGGTCTTGACGGCTACGGACTCGAGATGGTGCGCGCCCTGCCGTGGCTGTGCCAGATGACGGGGTACAGGATAAGCATTCACGTTATTTCCGTCAGAAAGGACGCCGAAGAGCTGCTTCGCTCAATGTGTCCGGAGCTGCTCGACGACGAGCATAACGGCCTGTCCGGTACGGATGAGGACGCCTGTTACAGCATTTCGGTATATCCGGACGTCCGTGAGGACGGCGCGAGGTTTGACCGGATTATTGAAGCGATTCCGGACATCAGCTTTGCGTTTGTCTCACTCGGAAACGATGAAAGGAACATAAAGACTGCGGCGAAGCTGCGTATGCTTGCCGAGAGGGCAAGAGTGAGGGGATGCACGGCCGACGAAGGCAGGACTGACGCTAAAATATGGGCGGTTGTCCGCAGCGGCGACGACATGCAGACGTGCAGTGATGCGGACCTGTGCAATCACCGCGGCCAGAAGTACGGAATTTCGTTTGTCGGCGGAATTTCCGCTGTTTGTTCGGTGGACGGATTGCTGTTCTCCAAGCTTGAGGAGATGGCGCTCGCCCGGCACAGAAACTGGGGCGACGAGAAGAGTTTCTGGCGTGTTGAGTACAACTACCGTTCGTCAATTGCGTCGGTCATTCACGCGCGGTACAAGAAATACTGCCGCGTTCCCGGCGCCGACATACCGAACCCGAACGACCGTCCACCCGAGGCACGGGAGCTTCTGCGCAGGCTCGAGCATCGCCGCTGGAACGCCTATATGCGTTCCGAGGGCTATGTTTTCTGCGAAAAGCGCGACGAGCTTGCCCGTACGCACCACTGCCTGGTGCCGTTCAGCAGTCTGTCCGAAGAAGAACAGCGAAAGGACGACGATTAAAAATGACCTCACGCCCATATTGGCGTGAGGTCATTTTAATGTGTACGAGTGGTGCGGCCTGCCTTCAAATAAAATTCTCTCCCCATGGGCGTGAGGTCATTTTTAATGCACCCAAGTGGCGCGGCATGCCTTCAAATAAAAAGCATCTCCCCGCGCAAAGCGCGGGGAGAGGATTTTGCATATTGGGCGTAGAAGCCTTAATTTGCGGTTGCAGCATGGCCTTATACGGGGACTCACTTCACCCTCACCGCGACCACGCCGAACGCCGGGCAGCGGACGCTGACGGCGTTGCCGGTGACGGGGAGCGGGGCGAGCGGGTGCTCGTTGGAGTCGACAAGCTCGGCTGTGAGGGGGGCGGCGGTTGAAGCGCCGAAGGCTATGCTTGCGTCGACGTCGGCGGGGGTGGGGTTGAAGAGGCGCACGACAACGCCGCCGTCCTCGCCCGGCTTGATGGCGGACAGCTCGACTCCCGCGCCCTCGAGCGTTACGAACGAGCCGTCGAGCGGCAGGCTGCCCTTGTGCGCAAGACCGACGGTCTGCGGCATACGGTGGTTGTAGCACTCGGATATGCGGGCGGCGTCGGCGGCGTCAGAGGCGACGGCGAGCCCCAGCTTGACCCGGAATTTGCCCGACTCGGGCAGCGGATCGGGCGCAAATGAGGAGCGCAGCAGCGTCACCTTGACGGCGTTGCCGTAGCCCGTGAAGCCGTATTTCGTGTCGCTGACGAGCATGAGATGACGGCGCTCGGCGGGAGAGTTGTCGACGCTTTGAAGGTCGACGTCGCGCGTTTCGTCTTCGTCGCCCGTATCCTCCGCGAACAGCGCCTCCATGTGGCTCAGCACCGGGACGTCGTGCGCGAGCGGCGGGCGGGTTATGTGGCCGAACGGCACGTCGGCGCGGTAGGCCTCGCAGTCATACCCGAAGGGCAGTACAAAGGCAAGCTGCGGAACAAATGTGTCCTGCGTGCCGCGCTCGTGCCAGTCGGCGTTTATCTCAAAGTCGAGAACCTCGTTCTCGCCCCACAGCGACACCGTCACGCCTAAGGTCGACTGCTTATATTTCATCTCGTAGCTGAGCGAGCGCGCCATTCCGCCGGTGCGAACCTCGGTCAGGCGGACGTTTGAGGCCTCGTTTATCATCACGCTGTGCATCAGCGAGCCGACGCGCCAGGCGCTCATGCCGTAACGATTGTTCTCCTCGGCGTAGCGCAGCATGGCGGAGGGGGCGCTTATCAGTTCGCGGCCGCTCTCCTTGTCGGTGAACGAGATCAGCGCCACGGTCGACGGATCGAAGACGGCGCGCACGCGGCTGTTCTCGAGCACGAGCGGTACGTCCTCCATGTGATCCTGACGCGGGTCGGTGCGGAACTCGAAGCGCGCCAGTTTGCCCGCGGTGCAGGGCGAGCGCTGACGTAGGATGTAGGTCGCGTAGCCGAGCGGCGGGACGTCGACGGCCATAATAAAGCGCGTCATGCGGTGGTGATTGTAGGAGCGGTTGACCTCGAGGAAGCGGAAGGGCACAGTCGCGCCCGCCGCGTTGACGATCTCGAGGTTGTCGAAGTCGTAGCTGTAATCGAAGACAGTGAACTCGGCCGTCTCGCACCGGCGGTAGCGCGTCGTGTTGAAAACGTGCAGCACGCGGACGCGTCCGCGGCCCATCTCGGCGCTGGTGAACTGGTAGCTGAAGCGGCTGTCGATACGGAATCCGACGCCGCCGCCCTCGGATATGGTGCTGCGGTCGTCGTCGAAGGGGATGGACGAGGTGTCGATGCCGTCGGCGATAGCGTGCATGGCGGCGTTGGCGTTGGCGTTGGCGCAGGCGATGGTGCGCTGGAAGCCGCCGAGGCAGTATTCGCGCGTCTCGAGCACGCCGGAGCCGGGCAGAATGTCGTGGAACTGCGAGAACAGCACGTTCTCCCACGCGCGGCGGAAGGAGTTGGAGCGGCCGGGCGCGCCGGTCAGAAGCGTCGCGGCGGAGGACAGCACCTCGGCGTCGTAAAGCCGCGCCTCGCTAAGACGATTGGCCAGCTTTATGCGCGACTGCGTCGTGTAGCAGCCGGTGAAGACGAAATTCAGCTCGCCCGTCACGAGCTTTATGCGCGGGCGGCACTTCTCAAGCTCGGCGAAGAAGGCGCCGTAGGTGCTGAAGCGGATGGTAGGCAGCAGCGGCCAGCGCGACATGTCGATAAGACGCTCGATGTCGCGGCGGCTGGGGCCGCCGCCGTGGTCGCCCACACCGTAAACGCGCAAAAAGACGGGGATTCCGCCCTCGGCGGCGTCGCGGCAGAACAGCGGGTACTCGCAAAAGCCCTTGGAGTCGACGGGACCCATGTACCACTTGGGGTCCTGGTAGACCAGAACCTCGCGCCCGGATTCCGCCTGCCAACGGTAGACATAGCGGTAGTCGCAGCCGCGGCAGTGGTAGTAATAGTCCACGCCGCCCGAGGCGAGTATCTCGGGCACGTTTTTGTTGTGACCGAAGGTGTCGGGCTCGAAATTGAGGCGCAGCGTGTCGGGGTCAAGGTCGAGCAGGCGTCCGAGGTAGCGCTTGGTGTAGAGTATCTGACGAACGAGCGACTCGCCCGAGGGCATGTTTTTGTCGCACTCCGTCCAGCTCGAGGCGCTGACCTCCCAGCGCCCCTCGTGTACGCGCTCGCGGATTTCGTCCAGCATTTCGGGGGCGAACTCCTCGACTATGCGGTAGACCGACGCCTGCGACTGCGCAAACGTAAACTCGGGATATTCGCGCATGAGCATGAGCATGGTGCGGAAGGTCTCGATGACGACCGCGACCGTCTCCTGATAACCCCATTTCCAGTTCATATCTATGTGCGCGTGCGAGACGCAGTGCGCGGTCAGCGACTTGGCCACGGGGCTAAGGTGCGCGAGCGACGCCTCAATGCGCTCTGCATCCTCGCGGCCAATGCCGCAGCGCTCGTGCGCCGCGAGCGCGTCGTCGCAGGCGCGTGAGATGTCGTCGTCAAACGCGCCGCCGCGGACGAGCGACAGCCGGGACAGGTAAAGCAGCTCCGACGCGATGCGGCCCTCATAGTAGCCGCCGTCCTGCCGGGCGGAGATGACTTTCAGCTTCTCGTTAAGATCCATTTTGTTGCCTTTCTGCCGTTTGACGGCGGTGTTTTTGTGTCATGCGTTGCCGCAGGACAGCTTGAATACGACCTTTAGCACCTCGTGCGCGTCCGGGCAGACGCCGGGGCGGTGTGCCTCGCCCGGCGCGAGCGTCAGCAGCTCGCCGGGGCGCAGCAGGACTGTGGTCGAGGGCGCGCCGGGGGCGCGTGGGGTGAAGAACTCGCAGTCGCCCGCCGCGTCGTAGTCCGTGGCGCGCTCAAGGTCGCTGAGCGGCGACATGTCAACCAGTTCCGCGCCCTCAAGCACGACGTGAATGTCGATAAAGCGCCGGTGGTTTTCAAAACGTCGGGTCTCGCGCGGGGCGGTCTCGTAGCGCATAACGTTGTAGCAGAAATCCTCGCCGTCGACGGTGTAGTGGCCGGGCGCGGGCTTGTTTTTTAGCAGTTTGCGGACAATCTCTGCGGCCCGCGCCACACGCGGGTCAATGCCGATGGGGGAGGATGCGTTGAAAAAATTCATATTTTTGAGCTTTGGCCTTTCTTTTTATAGTATAGCATGGCCGCCTGACCGAGTCAACCGGTCAGCGGGTTTTTCTTTTCTTTGCGCGGTCGGTGGGGGCGGCCGTTTTTTTCTTCACTGTCGCTGCCGACGCTGCCGACGCTGTCGCCGCCGTCACAGCTGCCGCGGCGAGCACGGCAATTGCCGCGCCGGACGCCGACGCGCCGCAGCCGCGGCGGGACTCTGCCTGCGTGGTGTCGGGGGAGTCCTGTGCGGTGGTTACGTCGGACGGGGCGACCGGTGAGGTGTCAGCCGGAGTGACAGGCGAGGTGTCGGTGGGTGAAGTGGTATCGGACGGCGTGTCCGGGACGGGCTCGGGTGGCGTGGGCAGAACCTCGCTGCTCGAGTTCACCTTGACGCTTTCGCTCACGGCGCGCTCGGGCGTGCCGCTGAATATCGCGCAGACGCTCAGCGCGTGGCCGACGTCGTCAAGAGTGGGGACGTAGGTGTCGGCGCAGGCGCCGGGGATGACATGCCCGTCACGCAGCCACTGGTAGCGGACGACGACCGTGGCGGCGTCCCATATGTCCGAGGCAACTGTGGCGCGGAGTGCGCCGTTGGCCTCAGAAACGCTGGCTGACGCGCGGTTGGCGGGCACTTTGCCGTCGGCAATGTCGAGCGAGAGCGAGTATATCGTCATGGCCGCGCCGCCGAGCGAGCCGAACGACATCGCACCGGACGTAACGGTCGCCGTCACGCGGCTGCCGTCGGGGCAGGTGAGCGTCACGCTGCCGGAGGCTCCCGCGGCTCCCGCTGTGTACTCAAACTTCCAGTCGCCGGGCGAGCGCAGCAGTTCGGGCTTCGCGAGCGTGAGCTTTGCGCCCGCAAAGCCAAAGCCGTCCGCGCCGACGCGGAGAAGTCCGCCGAGCACGTCGCCCTCGCCGTCAAAGCGCGCGCGCAGCGAGAGCGAAAAGCTCGAGTCGAGCGTGATGGGCTCGGCGAGCGTCAGGCGGGTGGCGGGGTCGAACACGTAGCCGAAGTCGCTCTCGACGAAGCTCGCCGCGCCCTTGATGACGGTCATGGTGTAACTGCCGCTGTCGTCGGTGAGCGTGTTGTTGAAGCTGAAGGTGATGTTGTCGCCGCCGCTGCGGTTGATGCCGGACTGCGTCAGCGAGATGTAGTCGATGAGCGCCGAGTTCGACGCGCCGGTCGAGCCCGATTTGCCCGAATTTGTAAAGCTGAGCGTCGAGCGCATGGACTTTGATGCCACCTTCGCGCCGTCGCGGTAGAGCGTGACAGTTCCCGCCGAGGCGCTGTAATCTATGCGCCAGGTGTGCGTCTCGCGGAAGTCGCCCGCGCCGACGGTCAGCTTGACGTAGGAGGACGAGCTGGTGCGCACCCGGAAGCCGGGGTCGGAGACGTTGGCGAAGATGGTGTTGGAGCCGTCGGCGCTTGCGAGCACGCCGGTGTTCTTTGTGAAGCTGCCGCGCACCTCGAACGACCAGTCAGAGGCCGCGTCGAGCGTGATTTTGTCGAATGAGAGGTTGCTCGAGGCGTATTTGAGCTGCACGGACTCGGCCGCGTAGCCGCCGCCGTTTGCCGTGAGCGACAGCAGACCGTTGTCCTCGGCAAGCGTGTTTTCAAAGCCAAAGCGATAGTTTCCCGTCGCGGCGCGGTCGTACCAGAAGCGCAGGCTGTCGAGCGTCGCGAGCTTGCCCGCGGTGGTGATGTCGCCCGTGCGGCCTATCCGGGACAGCGTCATGGGGCCGTAGAGCAGCTCGGTCGATTGCAGCTCGCCGCCGCGCCAGAGGTAGAGCAGACCCAGCTCGGCGCGGTAGTACAGCCGCCAGGTGTTCATGGTGTAAAAATCGTTGACGTCGCGCACGGACAGCGTGATGGCCGCGCCCTCGGCACCGGGCGTGCCGAAACGAACCTTGAAGCCCTTTGTCGTGCCGTCGGACAGGTTGACGTAGACCTGCGCCGAGTTGTCGGGGCTGCCGAGCACGGCAAACTGCTTGGAGTCACCGTCGAGCCGCAGCGAGAATTCTATCATCCAGTCCGAGGCGGTGGTCAGGCGGACGGGCGAGCTGAGACTGTACCAGCTCTCGCCGTCGGCAAAGCTGAGCGCGCCTGCGGCGTCGTACCTCTCGGCCCCGCCGCCGAGCGACAGCGTGACGTCGCCGGACGTCGGTGCGAGCGTGCCGTCAAAGTCCCAGCCGAGCGTTGCGGGAGACGAGAGGGAGGGCGCGGACGTTTGTGCGCCGTCCTGCCCCGCCGACAGCGAGCCGGGGTATTTGCAGTCGGGGGAGAGCGCCTGCGCGGCTGTGTTCTGCGCGAGCAGACGGCCGCAGAGGTTGTGACCGGCCTGCGAGAGGTGGAGATTGTCGCTGTTTATGAGCGACGGGTCGGCGCATATGTAGGGCTTCATCTCGCAGCCCATGTAAATGCGGTCCATTTCGGAGACTATACGATTGTGCTGCGAGCGAATCCAGCTCGTGTAGGCGCGGTCGGAGGAGAAATACTCGAAAATCGTGCCGAATTCGAAGCCGAGCTCGTCGAGCAGGTTGTTGAAGGTGGCCGTGACGCGCTCGTGGTAGGCGGCGTTGAAGTTTTTGCCCGCGTCGGCCGAGCCGTGGTTGAAGTAGAAGAAGCGGCGGAAAATTTCGAAGTTCTGGCTGTCGGAGATGAGCGAGACGACGCGCTCGTACTCCTTTTTCGCGCCGACGTAGGCCGCGCCGGACGACTGCCAGGCCGCGATGTTGATGCCGGGGTCTGCCGCGTTGATGAACAGTATTTTCTCGCCCGTCGTGGCGTACCACTCGTTTGCGAAGGCGGCGCGGACTCCGGGAACGGCCGTCCCGGTTCCCGCACTCGAGGCGAGCGCGATGGGGCGGGTGTTGGAATTCGCCGCCTGGGTGTTGCCGTCGTAGCCCATGTCGTAGGCGGTGCCGGGGCGGACGCGCTCGGCGAGCGCGGCGTTGCCGCCCGAGCCGTAGGCGTTGCTCTGGCCGACCGACATGACGAGGTCGAGCTGCGCCGGGACAATGCGGTCGACGCGCAGCGTGGCGGTCTTGCCGTCGGCGGCGGTTGCGGTGACGGTCGCGGGCGTGTCGCTGACCGCCTTGGCCGTGACGACGCCCTTATCCGACACCGTCAGCGCGGCACTGTCCGAGCTGAACGTGACCGCGCCCTCGAGCCCGTGTTCAAACCCGACGACGTCGTCGTACTGGAGGTGACAGCCGAGCGCCGCCGTGCGGACGAAGCGGATGCGGTAGGTGGTTGAAGCGGAGGCGTCCGCGCCGGATGCGGTTGCGCCCGCGGAGACGGTGACGTAGCCGTAGCCGTCGTTCTCGCCGTCGGCGAGCGCGGCGTTATAAATTCTGACCTCGAGTCCCGCGGCGGCCGTGGCCGAGATACGCGGAATGCGCGGCCTGCCGGAGGGCAGGAAGACGGTATACTCGAGCGTGGCGGGTGAGAAATTCACGGTATAGCCGCCGTCGAGTGAGAGCGAGTCGAGCCGCGGGGCGTCGGCCTGCGCGCAGACGGGCAGCGCGGACAGGCAAATCGCCGCAGCGAGGAGGGTGATGAGAAGTTTTTTCATTACAAAAGGCTCCTTGGTTTTTTGTGGGCTATTGCATATGCACGTATGCTGGTTAAATTGATTTTTGCGGTGCTCGCAGTGAAGCCTGCGGGGGCCGCTTTTCTTATAAATAGTTCTTTAGCCTTGGCAGGCGCGCCGGACGGGGTGAGGCGTATTGCATATGCCTGTATGCTTTTTAAGAGAAGTTCTTTGCCCTTGGCGGGCGCGCGCCGTGGAGGCCACCGACGGT
>CAKRSS010000011.1 GCA_934401725.1 uncultured Eubacteriales bacterium
AACAAAATCCTCCAACCGCATGATTCTGCTGCCGCCCGAAATGACAGAACTGCTGGCAGAACTGAAAACGCGAACCGACAGCGAGTGGATTTTCCCGTCACCGCTTGACCTCATGCAACCGCGCCATCCCTCGGCGGTTTATCATCGGTTTCAGAAGATACTGGAACGCGCAAATTGCAAGCGGGTGCGCTTTCACGATCTCCGCCACACCTTCGCCACCATGGCGCTGGAAAACGGCATGGACATCAAAACGCTGTCCGCCATGATAGGACATGTCAGCGCGGAAACCACGCTCAATATTTATAGTCATATCACCGACACGATGCAACAGCAGGCGGCGGCAAGGATTGACCGTGAAATTGCGGGGGCTGACACGCCCATTCCCGAGCCGAACGCAACGGACAAGGCAAGTGACAGTGAAGCAACCGATCAGCCGACAGAGCCGAAATTTGAGCCGTATAAGGGCAAGATACGCAAGCCCGGAACAGGTTGCGTGACGATGATCAACGACCATCTCTACGAGGGCAGGTTCTCCCCGCGTGTAAACGGGAAACGAATCGCAAAGAACATCTACGCTACCACGCGGGAGGAGTGCGAGGAAAAGCTCAAAGTGCTGATTGCGGAGATGAAAAAGGAGATTGCGGAAATCAAGGCGGGAGAGAAGGCGACAAATAAGGGCTGACCGAGGTCAGCCCTTAAAAATTGCGGCGCAGTAGGCAAAGAAAAGGTTTTTACGGTCTCATCACCTTGACGAATCGGAACATTTCGTCCGGTCCCTCATCAGGAACACATTCTTCTTTGTCAGGCATTTCGTGATCGGGTTTGAAATACTCGCACCAGAACTGGTCAATCTGAAATCCGCATTTGTTGACATAGAAGTGAATGTTCCGCTTTTCAAAATACGGCGTGCAGGTCTCCCAGACCTTGGTTTCTGGGTGCAGAGCTTCAACCGCCTGCCATGCGCCGAAGCCGATGCCCTTGCTGTGCTCGTGCGGAGAGACAAAGAGAAGCTCCAGCTCGTTATGATTTGTCTCTTTGTCAATCCTCAGCACCACGCCGCCGACCTTACGCCCTTCAAAAAGAATGCGGTAGGTTTCGCTATTCGGGGCGTCAATGCTTTCTTCGATCGTCTTGCGGGAAATGATCTCGCCGTCCTCTTCAAAGTGGTCGTCCCGCATACCGAATTCTTCGGCGGCGCCGTACTTGAACGCTTCCTGATTGTCCAGAATGAATTGCTCACGGTCATCTGCCGTGAGCGGGGCAAGCGTAACCTTTGTGTTGTTCATAGAAACCTCCTGAAAAATAAAAATACCCGGTCATTACAAAAGTAATAACCGAGCGCACTCGACACCTAATCCGGTATGCGGCCTGCAGATTTTTTCAAATCTACGATCCCCTGGCGTTACGACGCCCTACCTCCGGTGACAAATATGAAATTTTTTGCTGATCTGACCGCTTTTTCACGGTCAGACCGGCTTTTTTGGTCGGAGTGGCCGGATTCGAACCGACGGCATCGAAGTCCCAAACTTCGCGCGCTACCAGCTGCGCCACACCCCGATTGGTGAAAATATTCAGTTTTTTCTGTCAAATCCGTAAGTGGTCAAATCTGTGGTCAAAAGTTTTTTGCCGAAACACACGGCGGCGGAAAAGCGAGAAAATGCGAGGAAAACGGAGATTTCGCGAGCTTTCGGCGGTCGGCTCATGAGGCGGTCACACGCTCCCAAACTTCGCTCGCTACCAGCTGCGCTACACCCCGATGGCGGCACGGGCGCTTTCGGTCGAGCCCGAACCGCAGAATATTATAGCAAAAAAAGCCGGGGTTGTCAAGCGCAAAAAGCACGGATGAGAAAAATTCCGTGCTTTTGCGTGGGTTACGACGGCGGATGGCGGGTGATGGGCGGGGGTTACTCTTCTTCGTCAGTCCAGTCGTCGATCTCACCGAGAAAGGCGTTGTCGGAAAGCCCGGCGTGGCTGTATTTTTGCGCAAGGGCGCTGTCGCAGATAACGTCCCTTGAGTTCAGCTTGACGATCGCGGCGCGCGGCGGCGCGTACTGCGTGCGCGCAGTACGATTTATATCGTTCATTGCAAACACCTCGCAAAATAAAATCTTCAACGTAAAAAATATATCACATGCGCGTGCGTTTGTCAAGCACAAAATGACACGCGCAGGCAAAAAAAGACAAGCATGGTGTGCGAAACGTCGGTACAGTCGGAACGCAGCAGCGTGGACGCCTCGGTGGTGTCGTGATGGCACAGCTATGGCGCCATGCGGCGTTGCGAGAGCGCTGCGACGGCACGGATTTTTGATGAAATTTATGATAAAGTTGTCCTGCACCGTTGACAAAGCAGGGAGTATGTGATATTATTTAATGTGAATAATTATTTAGCTACGGAGATGAAAATTATGATAAGACACGTTGTTATGTGGCGCTTTGCCGACGAGGCTGAGGGTAAGACCAAGCAGCAGAACATGGAATATATACGCGACCGTCTTCTTGCGCTGAGACCCATAATTCCTCAGCTGAAGCGCATGGAGGTCGGGTTTGACGTCTCGCATACGGACATGTCGTATGACATGATGCTTCTGACCGAGTTTGACTCGCTCGACGATCTGCACACCTACAAGGTGCACCCCGAGCACGTCAAGGTGTCAGAGTATGTGGCGAAGGCCAAAACTGCCCGCGTTGTTGCCGACGTGGAGATATGAGCGGCTGCGCGCCGATTGAAATAATTTACGACTGCCCGGAGTTTACCGTTTGCGTAAAGCCGTGCGGCGTCAATTCGCAGGACTGCCCCGGCGGTATGCCGAAGCTGCTTTGCGTTGCGACGGGGTGGCAGGGCGGCTTTTTCACCGTCCACAGGCTTGACCACGAGGTCGGGGGCGTTATGGTTTACGCGAAAAGCCCGGCGTCGGCGGCAGAGCTTACCCGTCAGCTCGGCGACGGCGGCTTTGACAAGCGTTACCTCGCCGTGCTGTGCGCGACGGAGCAGCGGCTTCCGGGCGAGTCGGGTGTGCTGCGCGACCTGCTGTATCACGATCGCGTGCGCAACAAGACCTACGTCGTCGACCGCAAGCGCGCGGGGGTGCGTGAGGCGGTGCTTGAGTACCGGTGCGTCGCGTCGGTCGAAGCCGGAGCGGAATTCCCGGCGGGGCTGTGTCTTGCCGATGTGCACCTGCTCACCGGAAGAACGCATCAGATAAGGGTGCAGTTTGCCACGCGAAAAGCGCCGCTGCTCGGCGACGCCAAATACGGCGGACAGCGCGCCGCGGGCTTCGGCCTGTGGGCGTACCGGCTCAGCTTCCGCGACCCGCGGGACGGCGAGCGCTGCTCGTTTTTCCGTATGCCGCCAGAGGATCATCCGGCCTACGTCAGGTTCCGGGACGAAATACTTAAATATAAGGAAGATTGATATATATGAAAAACAAAAAAGGGAAGCGCCGGGAGTACCTCGACGCCGCGCTGCGTGCGGGCGAGGACAAGCTGCTACATAACCCCTCGCGTGGCGAGGGAGCGCTGTGCTGGGTGACGGTGATTTTTGCGCTTATGTCGCTTGTCATGTCGGCGGTCTCCGCCATTTCGGGCGGCGATGCCATGACGATTGCCAGAGCATTTACCGAAAAGCCGATCTGGTTCGCGCTCATAGCGCTGCTGACGGTTTACGACCGCGTGTTTGTCTTCCGCGGACGGTCGCTGACGGTCATTGTGTTCTGCCTGCTGTCAGTCGCGCGCGACGTTTTCGGCGTTGCCGGGGCGAGCGGGTTTAATGTGGTGCTGGCGTCGGTTTCGCTGATAGCCGGGGCCGCGTTTTACGGTACTTTGTTCGTTGACCAGCTGAATCCCAGCGACAGCAAGCTCAAGTACCGCGTCGTTTACGGCGGGGCGCTGCTCAAGGTTATTCTGATTCTTGTCGCCGTTATCGCGGGCGGCACCAAGCTGGCACAGGCCGGAACGGCCGAGGTGCTGAACGTCATGTCCCGCGGACTGACCGAGATATTTGTCGTGGCGCTGATGATATGCCACTTTGATGGGTTCGGCTACTTCAGATACGCCGTCAGCGAGATTACCTCGTCCGAGGCTGTCGCGGAGCCCGATGCTCCCGAGGCGTACGAGCATGCCGAGCCGTCCGACGGCTCGCCGCGCACCGACCGACGCGAGCCTGCGCAGGTCTCGTTTGACGACAGCGAGCCGGAGGAGGCGTATGTCCCGTTTGACGACGGCGAGAAGTCCGCTGAAGCCGAAGAGGCATCCGAGGATGAGGCGGAGAGTTCGTCTGCTGACGCCGATGCCGACGAAACCGGTGCGGCTTACGTCCCGTTTGAGGACGATTCCCGCGCGACAATGCCTGTGACGCTGCCGGATACCAGCGAGGAGCGTCCGGTTGTGACGGGCGACGTCAGTGAAGAGGACGCACAGCCAGGGAAGACCGACGGCGAGACTGCACGGGCTCCTGAGGGCGAGGCGCATTCCGGAGACGACATCATCGATGATTTTGTTTATGTTCCGTACGACGACAACGCCGACACTGCGGTTGACAGCAGCGTAAGGCCTGTCACTCCGGCGGACGATGCCGGGAAGACCGCGGCCGACAAGTCCTGCGACTACGACGAGCAGGTAACTGTGGTCGAGGAGGGCGACGTGCTCATCGACGAGAGCGTGATAGAATACGAGCGCGAACAGAAGCGCGCAAGAGAAGCCGCGGCTGCCAAGGCGGCAAAGGAAGCCGAGGAGGCAAGAAAGGCCGAGGAGGCCCGTAAGGCCATGGAAGCCCAAAAGGCAAGGGAAGCGGAGGCCGCACGGGCCGCCGCGCAGAGTTCGGCGGGCGAGGAGTTCGATGAGTCCTACGAGTCCGCCGAGTACGTCGCGTACGCAGACGACAATGTCGCGGCGCGCGACGAAACAGCACATGACGAAACGGCACATAACGTGCCGGATGACTACGCCGGTGCGGGCAGCGTTGAGGAGCTGTGGGAGCGGCTGACGCCGATTGAGCGCCGCTACGTCAGCTTCGGACTGGCGCACCACAAGCCGGCGGACACGCTCCAGGTCAATGGACTTTCGGGAGATCTGTTCGACGTTTGGGTAGACGATGAGGCCATCTGCTTCCAGAATGACCTTGAGCAGGCGACCGGAGGACGCGGAGTGAGAACCGCGGTGATACCGTTCGAGTCGGTGCAGGGAATCGGTCTCAGCAGGCTCGGTGGCGAGGAGTGCATAGTCCTGACCTACGTTCAGGACGGCGAGGCCGTCAAGATCGGCTTCACCAAGGACTCGTTCGGCAATTTCAAGCGGGTCATGATGCAGGCGGCTGAAAACTGAATAAATGAAAAGCACCCGGCGCTCCGATTCTTCGGAGCGCCGGGTTTTTGTGTTTCCGATATTGCGCGGCGTTGTCTCACTTTGCGTTTTGGGCCAGCACCTCGGGGAGCGCGTTGGCTATATCAGAGGCCATGACGGAGTATTCGGTCAGTCGCGCCGCGGCGGCGTCGCCTGCGAGCGAATGGAGAAAAACTCCGAGAGCGGCGAGGGGGAGCGCTGCGGCGTCCGGGCGTGATGCCATAGGGCAGTTCCGGCGCTGGGCGAGCAGGCCTCCGATTACTCCGGCAAGCACATCTCCGGAACCAGCGGTGGCCATTCCACTGTTTCCGAATCCGTTAATATAGTGTTCTGCACCATCAGAAATTATTGATTTGTGATCCTTGAGAACGCAAACCACGTTGTGCCCGCGCGCGTATTCGGACGCGATGCCGAGCGGGTTGCCGAGTATTTCGGAGACGCTTTTTCCGGTCAGCCTTGACATCTCACCGGGGTGCGGCGTGATGACAGTGCCGTCGGGAACCTGCGCCCAGAGGTGCGGCAGTGCGGCGAGCAGGTTGAGTGCGTCGGCGTCGAGAACTGCGGGGACGCGCAGCACGGCAAGGACGGTCTCGAGCACCTCGCGTGAGGCTGGCGACGTTCCGAGCCCGCAGCCGACGACGACTGCGTCGGCGCGCGCCACGGCGGCGGCTATGACGGAATTGTCGGGCGAGTCGGCGTCGTAACAGGTGAGGATGGCTTCGGGGAGGAGCGTCTGAAGTATGACGCGGTTGTCCTCGGGGGTGACTATCTCGACAAGTCCGCAGCCGACCCTGTAGGCGGCGAGCGCGGCGAGATAGGCGGCGCCGCTCATGCCGTGACTGCCGCAGACGGCGACCACGCGTCCGAATGTAGACTTGTTCGAGCGCTCGTGGCGGGTGGGCATCAGCCGCTTGATGTCGGCGAGGGTGAGAGAGGTGACGGCGGTATTTGGCATGGCATTACTCCTTCTGCTTCATTATGTAATAATTTTATCACAAATCGCGCCTCCGTGCAACATAAATAACGCCAAAGCCCTTGAAAAAACGCGCGTTGTATGGTAGAATTTCAGTAACAGATTTTTTGCCGAAAGGAAACGCATATATGAAAAAAGCCGTTTTTATTTCAAATCCCAATGATGTAAAGCCGACGTATGAGCACCCGTGGATGCAAAACCGCGTGTTCAATGCCAAGGATATAGATTTTGAGCCGTGGGGAGGTCTGGTGCTGTTCTCGCGCGCTTTTGAGCTCGGAAAGCCGGTCGCACGGGTGACGCTGCGCGCGACGGCGCTCGGCGTGTTCGAGCTGTACTTCAACGGCCGCCGCGTCGGCGACGGTGCGGGGCACGATGAGTTCGACGAGCTCAAGCCGACCTGGACCGACTACCGCAGCCGCGTTTTTGAGTACGAGTATGACATAACCGACCTGTGCGCCGCGGACAACCGCGTTGTCGCCGAGGTTTCGACCGGCTGGTGGAGCGGCCGCATTTCGTTCGGATTTTACGGCTTCCGTCCCGCTGCCTTCTGCGGCGAGATAGAGGTGCAGTATGCCGACGGCGTGCGCGAGATAATCTCCGACGACTGGAAGACCACCATCGGCGGCCCCGTCCGCCGCGCCGACATCTGGGACGGCGAATATTACGACGCACGCATAGCGTCGCCCGCAGCCGCGCCCGAGCAGTATGACTGGATGGACGCCGTGCCCGCCGAGGGCGTGACCTGCAAGGTCGTGCCGCCGGTCGGCCGCCCGATACGCAGACAGAGCGCGCTCACGCGAGCGCCCCAGAACGCCGTAGTTCACTGCGGCACGCTCGACAACGGCACGGATTACGGCGAGATAAACGTCGTCTCGCGCAGCGTGTCAAGCGGCTGCGAGTGCATGACGCTGAAGGCGGGGCAGAGCGTTATTCTGGACTTCGGGCAGAATATCGTTGGTCGTCCCGAGATATGCGTCAGGGCAGCACGCGGAACTGTTATCAAGGGCTATTTTGCCGAGCTTCTCAACGACTCGGGCCTCGAGTCCCGCGGTAACGACGGCCCGCGCGACAGCATGTACATAAAGAACTACCGCTCGGCGCTGGCGCGCTACACCTATGTCGCGTCGGGCGAGGGTGAGGAGCGCTTCGAGCCGCTGCATACCTTCTATGGCTTCCGCTACTTCGAGCTGTGTGCCGACGCGGACATTGAAATACTTTCGGTGCGCGGCATGGTGCTGACCTCCGACATCGCCGCGACCGGACACATCGAGACGGATCACCCCGTTGTCAACAGACTGATTTCCAATATTCTGTGGGGACAGCGTGGCAACTACATCTCCGTTCCGACGGACTGCCCGCAGCGTGACGAGCGTCTCGGCTGGACGGGCGACACGCAGGTGTTCTGCGGTGCGGCGAGCTACTTCTGCGACATCGACGCCTTCATGAAAAAGTGGCTCGGAGACGCGCGCGACTCGCAGGTCGGCGAGGGCGGCGCGTACTGCGACGTTATACCGCGCGTTTTCGCCGGCGGCAACAACGGCAACGCAGCATGGGGCGACGCCGGAATCATCGTTCCTTACCGTCTGTGGCTGATGTACCGCGACTATGACACGGTGGCCGAGCATTACGACTCGATGGAGCAGTACATGAACTACCTCGAGCAGTTCGGGCTCAACGGCCCCAACACGGCCTACGGAGACTGGCTCAACTACGACATCACCGACAAGCGCTATATTGCCGTCTGCTACTACGCATACGACGCGCAGCTGATGGTGAAATTTTCCGAGATACTCGGCAAGGCCGACCGTGCGGAGTATTACCGCGGACTTGAGGCGCGCATAAAGGCACACTTTGTCGAGAAGTACACAAAGGACGGCAGCCTCACGCAGACGACGCAGACCGCTTACCTGCTGGCGCTCCGCTTCGGTATGCTGCCCGAGCGAATGCGCGAGGAGGCGGTTAGACTGCTCGAGCGCAAGATTATTGACAACAACTATACGCTCTCGACCGGCTTTGTCGGCACGGGACTGCTCAATCAGACGCTCTGCGAGCTCGGACTTGACGACCTGTGCTACTCGCTGCTGCTTCAGACGGCCGACCCGTCGTGGCTGTACAGCGTGGAGCAGGGAGCAACGACTGTCTGGGAGCGCTGGAATTCCTACACCAAGGAGCGCGGCTTCGGTGACGTCGGCATGAACTCCTTCAACCACTATGCGTACGGCGCTGTGGCCGAGTGGATGTTCTCGGGCATGGCCGGAATCAGTCCTGAGGAGGAGTATCCCGGCTTTGAGCGCGTTCGTCTTGCGCCTAAGCCCGATATGCGCGCCGAGCTGCCCGAGGGACAGATACACATCAACCGCGTGCGCGCCGGGTACGACAGCATCCGAGGACATATCGCGAGCGCGTGGTATCGCGTCGGCGACAGGTTTGAGTACGAGTTTGAGGTGCCCGCCGGCGTCAGCGCCGACGTGACGCTGCCCGGCGAGTGGATGACCGTAAATATCAACGGACTTGACTTCACCCCGGCTCAACTCGGCGGAAAAGTCGACAAAAACGGCGTCAGCTTTGTGCTTGAGGCAGGAAAATACAGCATAAAATGACGCCATGGTACATTCACCGTGCGAGAGGGCGGCAATAACAGTAAAATAAGAAATAAAAATTAGCAAAAGCTCTTGACAAAAAGGCGGTTTGCGGATATAATACTTACTGTCGCATTTTGTGTACTGCGATTATTCAACCCCATGCAGGAGGAGTCCGGTGTTATGAAGGTCGATATCAGGCCGCTGCTCAGCGGTGAGAAGAAAGTCATTGATATTGATTTTACACTGACCCCCGAGCCGATTGACGGCGTCAGCTTTTTGTCCGACGCGGCAGTCCGCGGCAGTGTGACCGACAATGCCGGTTACATGCGTCTCTCGCTTGTGGTTGAGCTCGCATACCGCACCGAATGCGCACGCTGTCTTGAGACGGTGGAGCGTACGTTCAGCGCCGATTTCGAGCGCACTGTGGTGACGCCGGGTATGCTGAGTCAGCAGCAGATCGACGACAATGTGGACGAGTACGTCGTTGTTGAAAACGGAGTGCTCGACGTCGATGGTGAGTTGCGCGACACGCTGATACTCGAGTTTCCTACCAAGGTGCTGTGCTCGGAGAAGTGCGAGGGACTTTGTCCCGTGTGCGGCAAGCCCCGGCGGCTCGGCTGCGGTTGTGTCGAGAAGCACATCGATCCGCGGCTGGCAGTGCTCGCAAAGCTGCTCGAGGACGACGGCGAATGCGAAGAAAATGATAAAAAATAAATTATATAATTATGCGTAACACCGCATGATAGAGGAGGTGTAATCATGGCAGTACCGAAGAAAAAGGTGTCCAGCGCGCGCAGAGATAAGAGAAGATCCAACAATTCCAAGCTGACGGCTCCCGGACTCGTTGAGTGCCCCAAGTGCCACGAGCAGGTTCTGGCTCATCATGTTTGCAAGAATTGCGGAACATATGACGGCAAGGAAGTTCTCAAAGTTAAGAACGCGTGACGTTTGAACGGCAAAAAGGATTCGACCAATATACCGGCTGAATCCTTTTTTTCTACAAATTTCAGGAGTGATTTTATGAAAAACAATATAAAACGGCTGCTGGCCGCACTGCTGACCGCGGGGCTGTGCCTCACGGCGAGCGCCTGCCAGCTGTCCGAGATAATCGGCAAGGATACCACGCCCGCCGACACCTCCGGTGACACGACGCCGGCAGACTCCACCTCGGGCACTCCGTCGTATGACAGCTCGGCCGAGGCCATGGACTTCTTCGGGGTCGACGTGCTCAAGTACGTCAGGCTCGGACAGTACAAGGGCATCTCCGCGACGCTCGACGTCAAGGAGGTCACGGATGAGGACGTTGAGACGGAGCTTAAGAATATTGTAGACAACAACGGCGTCTACGAGCAGATAACGGACCGCGCCTGCGCCAAGGGCGACACCGTGAACATCGACTTCAAGGGCTTCCTTGACGGCGTTCAGTTCAGCGGCGGCACGGCAGAGGGACAGACCATCACGCTCTCCGACACGAGCGGGTACATTGACGGCTTTGCCGACGGCATCATCGGCGCCGAGCCCGGAAAAACGGTCACGCTCAACCTGACTTTCCCCGATCCATACCCGAACAACACGGATTATTCCGGTAAGGCGGTTACGTTCGAGGTCAAGGTCAACTACATTCAGGGCGAGTACATCGAGGCGGAGCTCAACGACGAGTTCGTCGTCCGCTACACCGGCGGCGACATCAGCACGGTCGACGAGTTGAGGGCGGCTGTCCGCAAAACGCTGGTTGAAAACAGCGAAAAGGCCGCCAAGGAGAGCGCGCTGGGGGTAATCTGGGCGCAGGTCATGGATAACGCTGAGGTTATCGAGTACCCCGAGCAGCAGATAGAGTATTATTTCGCCATGCAGATGAGCCAGTGCGAATATTACGCCAAGAGCTACGGCATGACGGTCGAGACCATCATGCAGCTGATGGGATATACCGAGGAGTCGTTCCGGGCCGAGGCGCAGAAGTATACCAAGGAGGATCTTGTCTTCTACGCCATCGTGCAGACGGAGGGCGTCACCCTCTCGGACGAGGAGTACACCGCGGGGCTGGCTAAGTACGCCGCGGACGCCGGTGCGGGCGCGACACCCGAGGCTCTTGAGGACTACTACGGCAAGAAGTACATCACGGAGGCGCTGCTCTGGGATAAGCTGCTGGATATGATTTACAAAATGTCCGATGTAAAATAAGACACGTGCGCAAATTCAGCGCGCCATGAGCCACCGGCTCATGGCGCGCTTTTGCGTCCGTGGCCGGTCGTGCACGCGGCGTGGGGCGGGGAGCCTCTGTGTTTTGTTTGCGACGCGGGAAGGCCGGGCAGCTCACTCCCCGCAGGCTTTGCCGGTGAGGGCGTGTTGTCTTCGCTGAGAACGTGCGGGGCACCTCTCACTCCCCGCAGGCTGTGCCGGTGAAAGCGGCAAGCAGCTTGTCGAGCGCGCCCTTTTCAATGCGGCTGACGTAGGAGCGCGAGATGCCAAGCCGCCCGGCGGTTTCGTGCTGTGTGTACTGACGGCCGCCGTAAAGGCCGTAGCGCATGATGATTATCTGACGCTCGCGCGGCGTGAGCACGGTGTCGATAAAGCGCAGCATGCGGTCGGTCTGCATTTTGAGGTCAACCTCGTCAATGACGGAGTCCTCGCAGCTTATCACGTCTATGTAGGTCAGCGGGTTGCCGTCGCGGTCCATGTCGATGGTCTCGTTTATCGACACCTCGCCCGCTAACTTTTTCTGCGAGCGGAAGTACATCAGCACCTCGTTTTGTATGCATTTGGCCGCGTAGGTGGCGAATTTTGTGGTCTTGGTGCTGTCGAAGCTGTCGACGGCCTTGACAAGGCCTATCGAGCCGACCGAAATCAAATCCTCCTGCGCGCGGTTGCCCGAGTAGTATTTGCGGACGATGTGCGCCACGAGTCGCAGATTGTGCAGTATGAGCAGCTGGCGCGCCTCAGCGTCGCCGCTACGCATGCGGGCAAAGCAGTCGGCCTCCTCAGCGGCGGTGAGCGGCGGGGGGAAGGTGTGCGGCGTGCCGATGCCGAGTATCGCTCCGAGCATGTGGGACAGCAGTGAGAAAATATAGGTGTACATAACAGCCTCCGTCGTTTTTTTGACGGCACGCGGGTGCCCTCCCTATAAATATATGCCGCCGACGGCCTGTCTTATGGAAAAAATGTCCGATTGGGCGACGGCTTTTTGCACTGCCCTTGACAAGCGGGGCGGGAAGTGATAAAATATTAAGCGGTAAATTTTTTTGAAATGAGGTATTTCTATGAACCGTCTGACAGGCAACGCTGTCGTAGGACAGTCCGGCGGACCGACCGCCGCCATAAACGCCACGCTGGCCGGAGTTATAAGAGGCGTCCGTGAGAACGTGCACGGAGGCTGCATAAAGACGCTGTACGGTATGCGCAACGGTGTCGAGGGACTGCTGGAGGAGCGTCTTGTCGACCTCACCGCCATATTTGACGACGACGCCAAAATCACAACGCTTGAGAACACTCCCGCCGCAGCGCTCGGCTCCTGCCGCAAAAAGCTGCCCGATCCCGATAAGGAGAGCGCCGTTTTTGAGCGTCTGCTCGGCATTTTCCGCAAGTACGACATTCGCTATTTCTTCTACATAGGCGGCAACGATTCCATGGACACCGTCGCCAAGCTGTCGGCCTACACGCGCGGGCATGACTACGAAATGTGCATCATGGGCATCCCGAAGACCGTCGATAACGACCTCGTCGTCACCGACCATACGCCGGGCTACGGCTCTGCGGCAAAGTACATCGCCGTCACCATGCAGGAGATTATCCGCGACTGCGCCGTCTACACGACCAAGGCGGTCACGATTGTCGAGATTATGGGGCGCGACGCCGGCTGGCTGACTGCCGCTGCCGCTGTCGGACGTGCCGTCAGCGGGTACGGCCCCGACCTGATTTATCTCCCCGAGCGCAACTTCAACATGGCGGAGTTCTTTGAGGATCTGCGCGGCGTGCTGGAGGATCATCCCAACGTCGTTGTGGCGGTTTCCGAGGGAATACATTTTTATAACGGCAAGTACGTCTGCGAGGCGACAAGCAGCGGTGCCGTCGATGTGTTCGGTCACAAGGCGCTGTCGGGCACCGGCAAGGCGCTTGAGATTGCTGTCAAGGAGGAGCTCGGGTGTAAAGTTCGCTCGGTCGAGCTGAACATTCCCCAGCGCTGCGCCGCACATCTCGCGTCCGCAACCGATATTGATGAGTCCGTGTGCGTCGGCCGCGAGGCGGTCAGAGCCGCTTCCGAGGGAGTTACACGTCAGATGATGACCATCGAGCGCGTTTCGACCACTCCTTACGTCACCCGCATTTCGCATTCCGACGTGTCGGAGATTGCGAACAAGATAAAGGTCGTTGACGACAAATTCATCAACGAGCGCGGCAACAACGTCACCGACGAGTGCGTCGACTATCTGCTCCCGCTCATCCGCGGCGAGCGGACGCCCGAGTACGTGGACGGCATTCCGGTTCACTTTGTTATCTGATTGCTATCTGAATAAGTCCGGCGTGGGTATAGCTCCCGCCGGGCTTTTTTCTTCCATTGATTTGTCAGTATGTCTTGCATCGTACGGTGGAAAACTAAGCCCGAATAAACGAAAAGAGAAGGCCTATGATAACCGGACTGACAAACGATTACAAGCAAAACATCGACCTGCTTGATCGCGAGCTAAACGTCGGAGAAAACTTCGATATGCTGAAAAAGAAGCTCAAAATCGGGCAGGATGAGATAACAATGTACTATATCGATGGCTTCGTCAAGGACGCCGTCATGCAGAAGTTGATGATATACCTGCTCTCGCTCGATGGCCTCGGAGAGGGCGAGGACGCCGCAAGACGCTTCGCGGACGAGCGGTTGCCGCACGTCGAGGTCGAGGCGACGCGCAACGCCGAGACTATGTTGCACATGGTCATGTCGGGCGCGACGCTCATGCTTGGCAGTACGTTCGGCGACTGGGGCATCATCATCGACTCGCGCACCTACCCCGCCCGCGAGACGGCCGAGCCTGAGGACGACCGCGTCATGCGCGGCCCGCGCGACGGTTTCGTCGAGACGCTGATATGCAACACCGCGCTCATACGTCGCCGTGTGCGCGACACAAACCTTGTCATGAGCTATGTGAGCATAGGCTCGTCGTCACGGACGGACGTCGTGGTGTGCTACATGAGCGACAAGGCTGACCCCGGCTACGTCGAGAAGCTGAAGGGGCGGCTGAAGAACATACGCACGCCGTCGCTCAACATGGGACAGCAGTCGCTGGCCGAGTGTCTCATACACTCGCGCTGGTACGACCCATTCCCCAAAATACGCTACACCGAGCGTCCGGACACCGCCGTCGCGCAGCTTTACGAGGGCAGCGTTCTGGTGCTCTGTGACAACTCGCCCGAGGCTATGATACTGCCGACGACGATTTTTGACTTTCTTCAGGAGACCAACGATTATTATTTTCCGCCGCTGACCGGTTCATACCTGCGCATTGTCCGGCACGTGGTGTTCTGGCTGACGCTGACGCTCATCCCGACGTGGTATCTGCTCATCAGTATGCCGCAGATTGTCCCGGGCTGGCTTGATTTTATCATACCGGCCGACACGGGACGGCTGCCGATAATAATCCAGCTGCTGTTGGTCGAGTTTATCATCGACGGACTCCGTATGGCGTCGATGAACACGCCGGATATGCTGTCAAACTCGCTGTCCGTTGTCGGCGGACTGATACTCGGCGACTTCGCCGTGACTATCGGCTGGCTTATCCCCGAGGTTATACTTTATATGGCCTTCGTCGCCATTGCGAACTTCACCCAGCGCAACTATGAGCTGGGCTACGCCTTCAAATTCATGCGTATAATCACGCTGATACTGACGGCGCTGTTCGGCGTCTGGGGATATGCGGCGGGCATGATAATCTCCATCGTCCTCATCGTTATCAACAAAACGGCCAACGGCGGGCGCAGCTATCTCTACCCGCTCATACCGTTCGACGGGCGCGCGCTGCGCTCCATGCTGCTGCGCGTCAAAAAGCGCGACATTTCACGGCAGTGACAAAACCGGTACCGCACAGATATGTGCGGTACCGGTTTTGTATTTCAGCGTATCGGACGACCGATGTTGAGTTTGCGTCGCCATTCGGGCGCGGGGGCGTCGTCGCCCCAGTATTCGTCAAGCGAGGTTATAAGCCCGTCGACGGCGCGGACGAAGGAGGTGACGTGGAAGGAGAGCCGCTTATCCTTTGTCGTCACGAGCATGGCGGTGACGATCAGCTCCACCGGCTTCGCCGCCGAGCACTCGCCGGAGTACTCAACTGAGCGGACTATGCGCTCCTGTCGCCCCGTCCACTCGCCGGGATATTCGCAGTTGGCGCGTATGAATTCGTCGACGGTGAAGCATTCGTTGGTATTGTGCCAGCGTATGACGGCGTCGTCGGCGAAAAAGCGGCGCATCGCGGCGGCGTCCTGGTCGAGGACGGCCTGCCAGTAGCCTGTTATGTCCATATCTGTCTCACGGCTGACTCAGCTCGTCGAGCTTTGCTCGGATGGCTTTCATGTCGCGGAGCATGTCCTCGTTTTTGCGCGGGTCGCGCAGAAGTGCGGCCGGGTGGAAGACGGCCGTCATATGATAGTCGCCTCGCTCGACCCAGGTTCCGTGCTCGCGCGTGATTTTGTAGTCGGGATGTATGAGCCGCATGGCCGCGATTCTGCCGAGGCAGACGATGACCTTCGGCCGTATCAGCCGCACCTGCTCGCGCAGATACCCTATGCAGGCGTCCTCCTCGGCGGGAAGGGGATCGCGGTTTTTGGGCGGGCGGCACTTGAGTATGTTCGCGATGTAGACGTCCTTGCGGTCGATGTCGACGGCGAACAGAAAACGGTCAAGCAGCTGTCCGGCACGCCCGACAAACGGGGTTCCGGTCAGATCCTCCTGCTCGCCCGGCGCTTCGCCCACAAACATAAGCTCCGCCTCGGAGTTTCCCGTGCCGAAAACAAGATTTGTCCGCGTTTCGTGCAGGGGACAGGCGGTGCAGCCCTTGCAGGTTTCGTACAGCTGGTCTAATTTATCCATAAAAACTCCGTGTTGTTCGGGTTCGTCGCGCGATGTTCGGCCGGCTATATGCCGGGGAGCGTCACAGCTCACGAAAATACATGACTGTGCAATTGCGCGGCGGGGCCTTTAGTATTGCCGTCAGTCCGGCACGACTCAATTATACCAGATAACACGCGCGTTTTCAAGGCATCGCCGCCAAAAAATCATTTTTTGTCGTCCTGCGGTATCAAAGCGCCGCGAGGTGCTCGACGGCCGCCCCGCCGAAAATTTCCTTGCCGTGCTCGGCTATGTAAAGACGCAGCCACCCCGCTTCCGACGCTTTTCCGAATTCGTTCATTATGCAGTACAGCTCACGCCGCTCGTCCGCGTCCTCCGGCGACACAAATAAATACCACTGCCCCCCATCGCCTGCATATGCTGATGATGGGCACTGCGCCGACAGCATTCGGCAGCAGCTGACGAGCGCGTCGAAACTGTCGAAGGTGAACGCCAGCTCCTCGGGCGTCGGCTCCTTGCCCGCGGCCGCCGGTTGCCGGCGTGTCGACTCCCCTCCGGTCGACTTCGGCGCCCGATTGGAGCCGCCCTTCGTTCCGGCAGGGCCCGCACCGGCGTCTTTTGCGTCGGCGCGTCGTTCGCCCGCCGACAGCAGTCCGACCTTTGTTACAAACATTTCGCAGCCGCCCTCGCGCGAGGGGTAGAGCTGTATGAACACGCGGTCGCGGGCGGCGTCAAAGCCGGTTCGGTGCTTGGCCTCGTCAAGTATGCTCCAGAAGGCGCGGCGCGTTTCGGTGTTGTCGTAGTCGGCGCTTTCGCAGTCAAGGTCGTAGCGGGTCATGTCCTCACGGGTGAGCATTATTTTCAGCTTTGTGTCGTTTATGAGTATAAGCTCCATTGTGATACCCTTACCTTTCGGTGATAAATTCCGCGGCTCGGCCGCGGGCTCTTACTAATAATTATAAGCCCGCGCGAGAATAAATGTAACCCCTAAAATAATGGAAAATACGCCGCGCCGGGATTGACTTGAAGGGGCGGATATGGTATGATATATCTATCATTTATGGGAGGTGCGGTATGCGATACGACAGACTGACGGGCAGCGTTGCGCTCAATATCTGCGAGCTTTGCGGGCGTCCTGACGACGCCGAGCGCCAGCGTCTCGGCGACGCGGCGGGGCTCGAGTTGACGACCTACCGCACGCAGTATGTTCACAACGACATCACATATATGATAATCGGCTCGGCGTATGTGAAGAATGACGTTATTTGTGATGTGACTCCCTACATGCCAGACGCTCCGCTGCCGTCCGCAGGGGATGGAACGCTGCTCGCGGCGTTTCTCTGGTGCCTGCACACGGGAGCCGACACGGCGCATCTCGCGGTGCTCGGCGTGGACGGCGACGGAAACGTCTGCGGGGGTGAGGTCGTCTCGCGCGGACGCGAGGCGCTGGAAAAATATTTTCTGCGCCGCCTCGATAAGGTCGCGGGCGTCGCGGCCATGCTGCGCGAGCGCGCCGAGCAGATACTGCCGTCGGCGGCGCGCGTCCGCTTTCCCTATCCGGGATTGCGGCGCGGTCAGCGGCTGATGATGGAGGAGTGCTATGACTGCATGTGCCGCGGCGAGCGGCTGTTTGTTGAGGCTCCGACGGGAATCGGCAAGACCATATCCGCGCTTTACCCCGCTGTGAAGTACCTCGGGGCGGGCAAGTGCGACAAGATTTTTTATGTCACCGCCAAGAGCAGCACGCAGAACGAGGCCTATAAGGCGGCGGGGGCGCTGTTCCGTGGCGGCGCGATGCTGCGGACGGTGGTGCTGTCGGCCAAGGAGCAAATGTGCCTGCGCCGCGAGCACATGACGGCGGGCATGTGCGACGTGCGCCATTGTCGCTACGCGACGGCGTCGGCGGAGACCGTGATGGCGGGGGCGAGCGAGCTGCTGTCGCTTCAGAATGGCTATGACGGCGCAATTATACGCCGCGTGGCCGAGCGATACGGCGTCTGCCCCTACGAGCTGTCGCTGACGCTCGCCGAATACTGCGAGATCGTGATCGCGGATTACAACTACATCTTCGACCCGCTGGTCTATTTGCGCCGCTTCTTCCGTGACGCGGGGGACGACGCGCGCTACATTCTGCTCATCGACGAGGCGCACAACCTCGCCGACCGCGCGCGGGAGATGTATTCGTCCGAGCTGTGCAGTGACGACGTGCGCGCGCTTCGCGCGCAGGTCGCCGACATGCTGCCCGAGCTTTGCGCCATGCTTGACGCCTTTCTCGGCGACTTTGCCGCGGCGCGCCGTCGGTGCGGCGAGAACTCCGAGCGCGGCGCGGACGGTGTCATGCGCGGCTTCAGTATAAGCCGCGAGCGCGATGTCAGCTTCGACGCGCACGCGGAGTTTCTTTGTCGCGAGCTCGGGCGGAGGCTGAACTCCGATACGGAGCAGCCGGGATATGCCGCTATGGCGGCGCTTTATCGTCGGCTGAGGCGATATATCGTCGCGGGCGAGCTGAGCGGCGACAGCTCGATGCTTTACTGTCAGTTCGAAAGCGAGCGTGTGACGCTGCGCTCGCTGTGTATCGATCCGTCCGCCGTGCTTGACGGGCGCATGAAGCGCTTTTCGAGCGTGGTGCTGTTCTCAGCGACGCTGACCCCGCCCGACTACTTCAACGACCTGCTCGGCGGGGGCCGGAGCGCCGTCAATCTTGCGCTGCGCTCGCCCTACGATGAAGGTAACCTGTTCCTCGGCGCTGTCACCGACGTCAGCACACGCTTTGAGGACAGGGAAAAGTCGCTCGCGCGGACGGTCAGCTACATCGCTGCGACGGTCAGCGCGCGGCGGGGCAATTACATGGTGTATTTCCCGTCTTACGACTACATGCACCGCGCCGCCGAACTGTTCGGCAAGCGCTTTCCGGCGGTGAGGCTGCTCGAGCAGAAGCGCGGCATGAGCCGCGCCGACCGCGACGCGTTTCTCTCACAGTTCAAGCTTGGCGACGGGGTGATGCGGGTCGGCTTCTGCGTGCTCGGCGGCAGCTTTTCCGAAGGCGTTGACCTGCCGGGACAGTGCCTTATCGGCGCTGTGATCGTCGGGGTGGGCATCCCTGGGCTGTCGGGCGAGCGGAACATCATGCGCGACTATTTTCAGCTGACGCGCGAGTCAGGCTACGACTACGCCTACACCTACCCTGGCATGAACAACGTGCTCCAGGCCGCCGGGCGCGTCATTCGCTCGGATACAGACCGCGGGGTGGTCGTTCTCATCGACGACCGCTACGGGACGGAACAATATAAGGCCATGTACCCGGAGAACTGGCAGCATATGAAGTATTTTAATCAACCGGCTTCACTAAATGCCGGGATATTGGAATTCTGGCGTCAAGAACAACCAAAAAATGCAGACGGCAATAAATAAAATTGCAAAAATCCCTTGATTTTTTTGCAAAGATGTGTTATAATACACCCTGGCGGCAAAGTTCGCCCCTTTATTACGTTTGTTTTTATGGAGGTTTATCTTGGAGTACATGTCGATGAGCGGTCAGCTGCTGGCCGCAGAGCATGAGGCGCTGCTGCGCCGTTACGAGGACTACAAGCGCATGAATCTGACGTTGGATCTTTCCCGCGGAAAGCCCGGCCAGAAGCAGCTTGATATGCTCACGGGTATGTTGGACTGCATTTCAGAGGCGTCCGACTGCCGCTCCGAAACAGGCTATGATTACCGTAACTACGGCCTGCTTGACGGTGTTCCCGAGGCGAAAAAACTGTTCTCCGACCTGCTTGGGATAGACAAGGATATGATAATGGTCTGCGGCAACTCGTCGCTTAACCTGATGTATGACGAGATGGCGCGCGCCATGCTCTACGGCGTCGCTGGCGGCAACGGCCCGTGGGTCAAAAACAAAAAGAACCGCTTTCTCTGCCCGGTGCCGGGCTACGACCGTCACTTCGCTATCTGCGAGTCGCTCGGCATTGAGATGATAAACGTGCCCATGTCGCCGACAGGCCCTGACATGGACATGATAGAGAGACTCGTCGAGAGCGACGACACCATACGCGGCGTCTGGTGCTGCCCGAAGTATTCCAACCCCGACGGATATACATATTCCGATGAGACGGTTGAGAGATTTGCGTCGCTGCGCCCCGCGTCGCCGGATTTCCGCATTTTCTGGGACAACGCCTACGCCGTCCACGACCTTTACGACGACGAGAGCGAGCGCGACCACCTCGCCGACATATTCGAGGCCTGCCGCCGCCACGGAACGGAGGACTCGGTGTTTTATTTCGCGTCGACCTCAAAGATTTCGTTCCCCGGCTCGGGCGTTGCGATACTCGCGGCGTCGAAGAACAATCTCGATCAGATAAAGTCCATCATGGGCGTTCAGACCATCGGCTTTGACAAGATAAATCAGATACGCCACGTGCGCTACTTCCGTACGGCGGAGAACATCCGCGAGCACATGAAGCTGCTGGCATCGGTTATACGTCCGAAGTTTGAGATTGTTCAGAAGGTGCTTGCCGAGGAGATCGGAGACACGGGAGCGGCCAGGTGGATTAACCCGCGCGGAGGCTATTTCATCAGCCTTTACACCATGGACGGCTGCGCTGCACGCGCCTTCAAGCTCGCCGAGCAGGCGGGCGTCAGAATGACGGCCGCGGGCGCTGCCTACCCGTACCACCGCGACGAGCACGACAGCCACATCCGTATCGCGCCGACCTATCCGTCGGACGAGGAGCTGTTTATCGCTATGCACGTCTTCAGCGTGTGCGTCAAGCTCGCAGCGCTTGAAAAGCTCATGGGTACATCACAAAAATGAAAATAGCGCAGAGAAACAGCAATCCTTTTGTGTTCAGTGACTCCAATAAGCGTTACTACACATACGATTACTACCTCCGCCGGACGTTTGGAGACAAGGTCGCCAAGCTGCCGGTGGACGCCGGATTCACCTGCCCGAATATTGACGGGCGGTGCGGTCGCGGCGGCTGCATATACTGCTCATCAAGGGGGAGCGGCGATTTCGCCGGTCCCCCACGGTTGTCTGTAACGGAACAGCTGACCATGGGAGCTACGCGCATGGCGTCAAAATGGGACACGGGCAAGTATATTGCTTATTTTCAGGCGCACACCAACACATATGCGCCGCTCCCGGTTCTGCGGGAGAAGTTTGAGGAGGCGCTAAGTTTTCCCGGCGTCGTGGGGCTGAATATAGCAACGCGGGCGGACTGCCTCGAGCCCGATGTCGTCGACTATCTCGCGGAGCTGTCCTGCCGCACGGTGCTGACGGTGGAGCTGGGGTTACAGTCGGCGCACGACGAGACGGCGGCGCGCATCAACCGCGGGCATACGTGGGCGCAGTTTGTTGCGGGATACGAGCGGCTGCGCCGCGCCGGAGACCGGATAAACATATGCGTCCACACGATACTGGGACTGCCCGGCGAGAACGACGATATGATGCTCGGGACGGCGCGCCGCGTGGCTGCGCTGCATCCCGAGCAGGTCAAGCTGCACCTGCTTTACGTCCTTCACGGAACGCAGCTCGGCGAGATGTACGCGGCGGGGGACTATGTGCCGCTCGAGCGCGAGAGATATGTCCGGCTGGTGGCCGACACGCTTGAGCTTTTGCCTCCGGACGTCGTCATCGCGCGCCTGACCGGCGACGGTGCACCCGGCGACCTGCTCGCCCCGCTCTGGAGCCGCCGCAAGGTCACGGTCATAAACGATGTCGATAAGCTGCTTTTCTCCCGCGGCTCGATGCAGGGACTTCGCTGGCAGGGTGATTGACAAAGATAGCGTGGTATGTTATAATCATTGAGGGGCGCCGCACACAACGCCGGCGTCCGAAGTTTCCGTCGGACGGGAGGTATTCAAATGAAAGCAAAATTAAGAATGACTCTCTCATTTTTACTCATACTGATGTGCGTCGTGGTACTTGCGGTGCCCGCGGCGGCAGTCGACGACGCCAAGTCGTTGGGACTCAAGACGCTTGACGGCGCATCGGCGCACATATGCGAGGTGTCGGGACTGCGCTTCCGCGGCAGCATCAGCCGCACGGAGTATGACAGCCTTGCAGGCCGCGCGGGCGGCATTGAGACAGGATTGCTGATTGCTACGGCCGATGATCTCGAGAAGGTTGGCAGTTTTACCGCCGATGAGCTTGCTCGCGGCGGGGCTTCCTTTACGGCGGTCGCCGCTGAGCCGGTCGCAGAGGGCGAGAACTACGTTTTCGTCGCTGAGATAGGGAACATTACGTCCGATAAGTACGGCGTGCAGTATGCCGCGCGGGCGTATGTCAAGCTACCTGGCGAGGGCACGTACATTTACGCTGACGACTACACGGTGCGCTCGGTTGGCGAGGTGGCCGCGAAGGCTGTCGACGACTACGAGCTCGGCGACAAGGACGGCATGGCTTACAGCCTCGTGTCCGAGGCGATGGTCAACCGTCAGGTCGCGAATGTGTATAAGAAGCAGGGCGTCGTCACGGACGGGCTGCGGCAGGTAGGCAAGATCGGGATATATGTCGAGTCGGGGACGGCCTCGGTTCAGATGTATGACGCTTATGTTTACAGCCGCTACACCGAGGAGGCGCTGAAGACTCTCGAGGGCTTCGTGACGGCGTGCATGTCGGAGTACACCGGTTATTCCGCCGATCGCAACACCTTCCGCGACAGCATTCTGCGCCTTTACACTAAGTTTGTTGCCAATACCGACAAGTCGTATCTGACGCACTGGATGCTTGAGTCGTCGCTGACACAGGCGGAGAACAACATAGCCGCCATTCGCTGTTTTAACTACGACCCGCTGACTTACAGTGCGTACAGCGTTGTCGATGGAACAAAGGTTCAACTTTACTGGCGCGACCGCAGTCACAGCGGCACGACGACGGACAATACCGGCCTGCCCATCATGATAACGGTCGGTACCGAGCTTCAGATGCGCATGGCGCTTGTCCGCACCTACATCGAGGCCTGCGACGGGCTGATGTACAGCCTCAGCGCGTCCGATGTTCAGAGCTTCCGACAGAAGCTTGATGCGGATTATGCCAAGGCCAAGGGCGTATTCGCATCCTCTGCCGACGCGACGGCGCTGCTTGAGCTCGAGTACACCGCGCTGTGCGCCTTCCTTGACGGCGGCGCGTCCGACTATCTTGCGGGAGAGCAGGGCGCCGACAGCTATTTCGGCGTTGTCTGTGATTTTAACACCGCAGACCGCACCGATGTTACGCTGAAGCCGGCGGATGATGTCGTTTCTGCACTCGAGGGGGGGCTTGACGCTTACGCCGCAAAGCTTGGCGGCATCAACGCCGAGGCGCGCAGCCGGATGTCGGCTATCGCCACGCAGTTCGGACTTACCGTGAATTTTGACTGAAGCTAAGGCTCCACCGCAGGCGCGGCGGAGCCTTAAAAAACAACCCGAGAACAACAATTATGAAAGGAACGACGCGCTCGGAGAGGGCACGTCAGCTGAGAAAATGAAAAAACGTTGTGTTTCATTCACCCTTGCAATGCTTCTGTTTACCGGAATGCTCGCTTCATGCGGGACCGGAGGAGGCGACGACTCCGACACTACAACGCCCGGAACCTCTGCGACCGTAGGCACTACCACCGTACCGTCGGGAGACACGCCCGCGCCTGATACATCGGCATCAGATACATCGGCGTCAGACACGCTCGAGTCGGACACACTGTCTCCCGACACGTCTGCGGGCACCTCGGCTAAGGACACGACGTCCGGCGACACTCCCGCGACGCCTCCACGCTCGTTGCGCATTCTTGCCATCGGCAACAGCTTCTCGACCGACTGCATGCAGTACCTCTACGACATACTCAAGAGCGGCGGCGTTGAGGAGATTGTGCTCGGAAATCTGTATTACGGCGGATGCAGTCTTGCCCAGCACCTCGATTTTGCGACCAACAACAAAAATGTCTACACATACTACAAAAACACCTCAGGCAACTGGCAGTCGACCGCGAACTACGTCCTCACCGACGCAGTCAAGGACGAGAAGTGGGACTACATCAGCTTCCAGCAGACCTCCAAGACCTGCGGCCTTGCGTCAAGCTACGGCAAGACGCTGACGAGCCTCGTCGACTTTGTTGAAAAGCTGGCTCCCGACACCACCAAGTTCATCTGGAACATGACGTGGGCCTACCAGCAAGACAGCACGCACGGCTCGTTCCCGAACTACGGCAAGAGCCAGCAGAAGATGTACGACATGATAATCGACTGCGTCGAGAAGTGCATAAAGCCCGAGACGCGCTTTGTCATGACCATTCCGTGCATGACGTCCATTCAGAACGCGCGTACCTCCTTCCTCGGCGACACGCTGACGCGCGACGGCTACCACCTCGACTACTACATCGGCCGCTACATCGCGGGGCTTACCTGGTTCTCAGCGCTGACGGGCCTGTCTCCCGACGCTGTGAGCTACAACCCGTCGCCCGCCATGATTTCCGACGACATGCTCGCGGTTGCACGCGAGGCAGTTGCGGCGGCAATGAAGGAGCCGGAGAAGGTCACGCAGTCCAAGATTACCGATGGCAAGCGCGGAGACGGCAAGCCGACAGTTGATCCGAGCGAGGTGCTCGTCCCGGCGGACTTCTTTGAGGCTGACAAGACCGCCACGGCGGCCTCCGGCATCGACCTGACCAAATACAAGCTCTTCGATTGGGATTACGTTGAGAACGGTTATTGGAACTGTACCAAGAACGCCTCTATCACAACTCCTGCCTCGAGCGCAGGTACGTATCACCAGAACGTATGCACCAAGACAAAGTTCAGCATCGACACGCTGCCGGTCGGTACCGTATTCGTATGCGACGAGGGCTGGCAGTACCGCCTTGAGATATACACAACCGAGAACGCGAAGTACACAGGCACTCGCCCCGGCATGAACACCTCCCGTGTGTTTGTGCTGACCGAAGATTTCCTTGGCGGCTGCAAGTACATCGCATGGAACATCTCGAGCAATCCCAAGAGTGACATTTCCGCCATTTACGCGCAGGCCGCATGTCACGTGCGCGTTTACGTCCCGGCTGACTGAGTGAGCCGATAAAAAGAACCCGGTGTCCGGAGAATTTCTTCTCCGGTGCACCGGGATTTTTGCTGCCTTGCGGTGGTTACGTATGCCGGCGGTATCACATCTCAAAAGCGTCTCTGATGCGTTGGAATAAGGCATACGACGGCACAAAGGAGTCGCTGCAAAACAAATCCCATAAGCCGCATTCGTCACATCCGCGTGCCCATACAGAGCAGGAGCAGAAGAGGATCCGGGATTATCACAGGCGAAAGAAGTCCAAACACACCGGGAAGTACGAAACCCCGACTTCACTCGGCGAAAAGTGGCAGACTGATGTCAAATATGTACCAAATGTCTGCTATTCCGGCAAGGACGGGCGGAAATTCTATCAATATACCGTCATAGAAGAGGCGTCCCGAAAGCGTTTTATATACGCCTGCGAGGAACAAAGCAGTTACTCAACGATTGGCTTTTTCAAACGTGCGACTACATTTTTCGGCTACGCGCCGAATATTCTGCAAACGGATAACGGTGCAGAGTTCTCGCATCTTTCCAAGACGAAGCGCGTGCATCCGTTGGACGTGTTCTGCAACAAATATCGTATACAGCACAAGTTGATCCGCCCGCGGACACCTTGGCACAACGGCAAGGAGAAAAGAAGCCACAGAAACGATCAGGAACGGTTTTACAATCACCTGAATTTTTATTCTCTCTATGGTCTGCAAGAGCAGATGAAGCGCTACTTAAGCTGTTCCAACAACATTCCTATGGCAGTTCTCGGTTGGAAAAGTCCCGGTCAAAAGCAGTGCGCCGAAGGCGCGCTGCCCTGCGGGGTGAGAGAGGTGACCGAGCGCAGCGGAGGAACGAACGAAGGAAGCCCGCAGGGCAAAACTTGATTCTCTTGACTCAATTGCTTTTTTGCTTTTTCGGTCTCACATCATTGACAAATGCACAATATGCAAAATATCCACTTCGCAGTGAAATAAAATTCACACATATTCAGGCTTTCATCACCGGTTTTTTTAGGTTTTGTTAAGTTATGAACGGTATAATTGTGTCAACAAAAAAGAGACAGCCGCAGTGGCTGCCGGAAGGAGCTTGAACATGGAAGAATACAGAAATGATGAAAACCTGATGCAGTCCGATACCGAAGCGTGCAACACCGGAGTCGATGATGCAATCAGTGTCAACAGCGTTGAAAACGACAGCACAAACGATGTGACGGGCGTCGAGAACGACGGCGTTTGCAATGAAAGCTGTGGCAACGGCGGCCGCGGAGGCAGCGGTGGCAAAAATGGCGGAGGCGAAAAAGAGGGCAGAAGCGGTAGGGGCGGCTTTTGGCGTCGTATGTGCGCGATTGCGGTCGGCGCAGCGCTGTTCGGCAGCGTGGCCTCGGTGTCGTTTTACGGCGTGTCGCGCCTGCTGCCCTCCGACGGCGTGCCCGCTGAATCGCAGCCCGCAGATGAAACTACCGGCAGCACTTCGGGCGGTACTCAGGGCGGCGCGTCCGGGGCGAGCGGCGGGCTGTCGCTAACCGGAACCTCGTCCGGCGGCACAATCGGTCGAGTGAGCGTTACCGATGACGGCGTGGTGAGCGGCCAGTCGTTGGACGTCAGCGACGTGGCGCGCGCGGCAATGCCGGCGATGGTAGCCATCACGAACACCTCAGTTGAGGAGGTTCAGAACTACTTTGGCATGTTCGGCCGCGGACAGACGCAGGAGGTCACGAGCAGCGGCTCCGGTATCATAATCGCGCAGAACGAGACCGAGCTGCTCATCGTCACCAACAACCACGTCATTGAGGACTCTCAGACGCTGTCAGTCAGTTTTATTGACGACACGGTCGTGAGCGCCTTGGTCAAGGGTGCTGACTCGGACAACGACATTGCTGTCATCTCGGTGCGGCTTGCGGACATTTCGGAGGAGACCAAGCGGTCTATCCTAATAGCAACGCTTAGCACTGACGACGACCTTGAGGTCGGTCAGCAGGTGGTGGCAATCGGCAACGCGCTGGGCTACGGCCAGTCGGTGACGACGGGCATCATCAGCGCGCTCGGACGCACGATCAGCACGTCGACAGCCGTCATGATACAGACTGACGCCGCTATCAATCCCGGCAACAGCGGCGGCGCGCTGCTCAACATGCGCGGTGAGGTTATCGGCATAAATTCGGCCAAGTACAGCTCGACAAACGTCGAGGGCATGGGCTACGCCATCTCGATGGAGACCGCTGTGCCTGTTATCGAAACGCTCATGAACCGTGTCACAAGGGAAAAAGTTTCAGCCCAAAATGCGGCTTATTTAGGCATTAGTTGCGAGGATGTGACCTCTGCGATAGAGTCGGCGTACGGAATTCCGAGAGGAATTTATGTCGCCGAGGTGAGTGCGGGCGGTCCTGCCGAGGCAGCCGGGATCACGGCGAGAAGCGTAATTACGCACTTCGACGGCGTCCGCGTGACGACGACCGCCGCGCTACGTGAGCTGCTTGAGTACTACGCCGCGGGCGAGACTGTGTCGCTGACCGTTCAGGTTCCGTCCGGCAATTCCTACACGGCGCAGGTTGTCACAGTTACGCTCGGACACGCAGAGTGAGTCGGCTTACCTAAGGCATCGCCGCGCAACGTCCGTATGGCGCGGTGACGCCTTGAAAATCAGCACTGCAGGCTCAGGCTTGCAGTGCTTTTTTACATCAGAAAAGTAATGAATAGAGCTTGCAAAGATAAAGCAAATGTGGTATTATATAGAGCGGAGGTGATGGCATGGAGGAGACAAGCTACAGCGTGGTGCGGAGCGACCGGCGCAGCTTTGCGGTTCAGGTTATGGGCGACGGCAGCGTGATAGTCCGCGCGCCGCGCAGGATGAAGGACAGCGACATCGCATCGCTCGTCTGTGAGCGGGCGGAGTGGATAGCCCGCACGCGCGCAAAGGTTATGGCGGCCGCCGAGCGCTCGGACGCGCCCGAGCTGACGCATGACATTGTCGCACAGCTGACCGAGCGGGCACGCGAGGTTATACCGGCGCGGGTGCGTCATTTTGCGCCGTTGGTCGGCGTCAGCGTCGGGCGGGTAACGATAAGAAATCAGGTCTCCAAGTGGGGCAGCTGCTCGGCTGCGGGCAACCTCAACTTCAACTGCCTGCTTATGCTGACGCCGCCGGAGGTTCTCGACTACGTTGTGGTGCACGAGCTGTGCCACCGTCGCCAGATGAACCATTCGGCGAAGTTTTGGGCGGAGGTCGGGCGCGTGCTGCCGGATTACAGGGAGGCCGAGCGCTGGCTCAAGGTAAACGGTGGGGCGCTGATCGAAAACATGCGCAGAAATCTCGGAAAATGACCGTCGGCACGGTAGCTGCACTTGAGGTCTCACCGCGCAACGTCTGAATTGCATCTTTTTCGTCCGGAATTGCGCGGTGAAGCCTTGAAAAAAATGATGAATCGTAGTATAATCAACGGTGAAATATATTTTATCAGGAGTCAGATATGGAGAACATTTGTAATGGCGCCTGCGGCGCCGATGCTAGGTATAGCGTAGACCGAGAGGACGACCGCGTGGTGCTTACGGTCAGCGGCCACGGCCCTATGGCGGACTATATAAACGCCCGTGCCTCGCTTTTTGTCCCCTACCGCGACAGTGTCACGGACGTCGTGATACAGCCCGGCATAACTGCGGTCGGCGGCTACACCTTTTGCGAGTTTGCGGCGCTTGAGAGAATAACCATCCCGGGAACGGCGGCCTATCTCGGTTGCAGCTGCTTTGCAGGGGCGAAGAAGCTGGAGGAAGTCACAATTCCGGAAGGAGTGGAGGTAATAGGCCCCAAATCTTTTGATAAGTGCACTGCTTTGCGGCGTGTCTCGCTGCCGTCGACACTGCGGGCGGTCGATTTTAAGGCCTTCTCAAGCGACGAGGCGGTCGAGCACGTCAGCTTCAACGGAACTCCGACGCAGTGGCGGAGACAGGTTCGCGTCAGTCTCTCGTCGCGCGGGAACAAGCCGATACTCGCGGCTCCAACGTTCGATTACGCACCGCTCACGACGCGCTACATCGCCATGACGGACAAGCTCGCCGACATTATCGCGCGCGGCGGCGACGGGCGGATGCACGTTGTCGTCCCCGATCTCACCGTTCCCGACTGCAAGGGTAAGTCCGGAGATTTCCTTATGCTGATTTTCCCGAACGGCCAGACCATGGCCATTGACTCGGGCCTTCCGGCCTGCGGACGTCACGTGATGGAGCTGATTGAGTCGCTTCGCATAGCGCGGCTCGACTATTTTGTCACCTCGCACCCGCACAGCGACCACGTTGGTAACTCCATGACGGTCGCGCGCTATTTCTTTGAGACCGCGTGCGGCGGTATCGGCACTTACCTCACGTCCGGCTTTGAGTACAAGCAGATGGAAACCGCGCTCATAGCCTACCTTTCCGAGCACGGGACTGATGTGTGCAATCACGTGCGCGCGGGCGACAGGTTTGAGGTTGGCGGCGTCGGTATCGATCTGTTCAACCCGGTCGACGAGGACATGAACCCCGACAAATTCGACGACGAGATTGTCAATAACGTATCACTTGCGATGAAATTTACATACGGAAAGTCCAGCTTTCTTTCGTGTGGTGATCTGTATGCGAGTCGTGAGCTGAAGCTCGCGGAGCAGTACGGCGAGCGCCTGCACGCCGATGTCATGAAGACAAATCATCACGGCGCTTTCACCTCGAGCACGCCTGCGTGGTTCGCGGCGGTGTCGCCGAAGATGCTGGTCTCCTGCTGCGACGACCTCGTCTGGACGGTGTTCAATGAGCGCCTTGCCGCCGCGGGAATCACCAATTATCGCGTGTCCGACTACGGACTTGTCGATATTTCGATGGGGCGCGACGCCGATTACGACGTTTGCACCGAGTACAACGTAAAATAAATTCGGAGGCGCAAAATGAGCAAAATTCTTGAAACAATAAAGCGTCTGGTGCTCGAGGCGGGCGAGCTGCTCGAGGACAGGGAACTGTCGGGCAGTGTCACCGTCAAGGGGGACGCGGATTATGTGACTATGTCGGATCTGAGCGTTCAGAAGCGCTTGCGCGAGCGACTGGCGGAGCTGTTTCCGGACGTCGTTTTTGTGGCGGAGGAGAGCAAGGCCAACCCATACGACCCGAACGGCCGCGCCTTCATACTTGACCCCGTTGACGGCACGACTAATCTCATGCACGGCTTCCGTTACAGCGCCATATCGCTCGGCTATTACGATCACGGCGTGCCGACGGCTGGCGTTGTCTACAACCCGTTCCTCGGCGAGCTTTTTTCGGCCGAGCGCGGCTGCGGCGCTTTCCTCGGCGACAGACCTATACACGCGCGTCGCCGCGAGAGCCTGCACGAATGCCTTGCGCTGGTTGAATTTTCGCCCTACTATAAGGGCGAGAGCGAGCACACCTTCTGCATGATGCACGGGCTTTTTGACAAGGTTCAGGATATACGCTCGATGGGCGCGGCGGCGGTCGATCTTATGCAGCTGGCGGCCGGGCGCGCGGACGCCTTCATGTCCAAAAAGCTCAAGCCGTGGGACTACGCCGCGGCGCAGGTTATACTGACCGAGGCGGGCTGCCGCGTCTCCTGCTTTGACGGGAGCGAGTGGCGCATGGATTGCGGCTGTGATATAATCGCCGCGACGGACGGCGTTTTCGACGAGCTTGCCGACTACGCTCGGCATTTTGCGGAGTGAGCCGACGGGGAGCTGCGCCGCAGTACGAAACATAAAACATGCTGTTCCGGAGGCATCCGGACAGCATGTTTTGCGTTTGAGTTTATTAAGATTTCAACAACTTCTCTCGTGGCTATTGATTCTGGCGGGAAATGCTGTTATAATACTGCTAACGGGCGTTAGTTAAGCGCAGAACGGGGGCAATTATGGCTTTTGATTTCAAAAAAGAGTACAGGGAATTTTACATGCCCAAGAGTTTGCCGGAAATTGTGGACGTGCCGAGGGCAAATTACATTGCCGTACGCGGCAAGGGTGACCCGAACGAGGTCGGCGGCGCGTATCAGCGGGCAATCGGCGTTTTGTACGCTGTGGCGTACACGCTGAAAATGAGTTACAGGACGGATCACCGCATAGACGGCTTTTTTGAATATGTCGTTCCGCCACTGGAGGGATTCTGGTGGCAGGACGGAGTGGAGGGCATCGACTACTCCGACAAGGCATCCTTCAATTGGCTCTCGGTCATCCGTCTGCCGGATTTTGTTACCGAGAAGGATTTTCAGTGGGCGGTGGCGACGGCGTCAGAGAAGAAGAAAATCGACTGCTCACCGGCGGAATTTCTGACGGTGGACGAGGGTCTGTGCGTGCAGATTATGCACGTCGGTTCCTACGACGACGAGCCTGCGACCGTCGCGCTGATAGATGAATACTTAGCCCAAAACGGCTACGAAAACGACATGCGCGCGGGCCGACTGCATCACGAAATTTATCTGTCTGACGCGAGAAAGGTCGCGCCCGAGAGGCGCAAGACTGTGATAAGACATCCGATACGAAAAATCTGACGTCCGCCGCGGTGGCGGACAGGGCAGAGCAATAGGTGATTTTGTGAAAAAATTGGTTGTGTACGTTCACGGGAAGGGCGGCATCGCCGCGGAGGCGGAGCATTACAGGCCGCTGTTTCCGGGAAGCGACGTGGTCGGTTTTGACTATCGCGCGCAGAGCCCGTGGGAGGCGCGCGAGGAATTCCCGGCGTTCTTTGGTGAGCGTGGGCACGGGTACGATGAGGTTATACTGATTGCAAACAGCATCGGCGCGTTTTTCTCAATGAGCGCGCTTGACGGAAAATACGTCGGGCGGGCGCTGCTAATCTCGCCTGTCGTCGACATGGCGGGGCTGATTGAGCGTATGATGGGCTGGGCTGGCGTAAATGAGGCCGAGCTTCAGACGCGTCGCGAGATTCCGACGGGCTTCGGTGAGACGCTGTCGTGGGAGTATCTTTGCTACGTGCGCGAGCATCCGCTCGACTGGTGCGTGCCGAGCAGCATTTTGTACGGCGAGAACGACAATCTGACGCCGCCGGTAACCATTGAGGACTTTGCGCGCCGCACGGGTGCGGCGCTTACGGTCATGCGCGGCGGCGAGCATTGGTTCCACACTGAGGAGCAGATGAAGTTTCTTGACGAGTGGGTAGGAAAATCTATAGTGTGAGAAAATATTACGAGAGAACACGATAAAAACGGGAAGGACAGATGAAAAACATGAAAAAAAATCAAAGAAATCTCATTATCGCGCTGACGTTCGGCGTGCTGTTTGTACTGTGGACGCTGGCGGTCAGCTATATTGACGTCAGGGCAATAGGGCCGGAGGGCTCTGAGGTCGGCTTCGCGACGCTGAACGGCTTCGTTCACGAGCTGACGGGCGTGCACATGATGCTCTACACCATGACCGACTGGCTGGGACTTGTGCCGTTCGCATTTGTGTTTGGCTTTGCGATACTCGGACTCGTGCAGCTGATAAGACGGCGGAGTTTTCTCAAGGTCGACCGCAGTATTTTGGTGCTTGGCGGCTTTTATGTGCTGGTCATGGCGGCGTATCTTTTGTTTGAGAATGTCGTCATAAATTACAGGCCGGTGCTGATTGAGGGCATTCTTGAGGTGTCCTATCCGTCCTCGACGACAATGCTGACGTTATGCGTTATTCCCACTGCCATGATGCAGATTGGCGAGCGCATAAAGGGACGTGTGCTGCGCCGGGTGGTGCTTGGTGTGATGGCGGTGTTCGGCGCATTTATGGTCGTCGGACGATTGATTTCGGGCGTGCATTGGTTTACCGACATTATCGGCGGCACACTGCTGAGCGTGGCGCTTGTCATGCTGTATTGTGCAGTTAACGGTATGGTGGCAGAGAAGAACTGAAGCCCTGAAAACCCAAAAAGCGAACAGCCGTGGCTGTTCGCTTTTTAGGTTTGTATTTATCTCATTACGGTCTCGGTGATGGTCGTTACCGAGTAGAGGAACAGCACGTCGGTGACCTCGGACAGGCGAAGCTGCTTGAGGGAGCCGAGAATACTGCTCGCCATGTAGCGCGTATCGAACATGATAATGCGCTCATAGCCTGACATGAGGTAGGGCATCAGCGAGGAAGAGAACGAGTCGCGGAAGACTGCAAGAGTCTTGCCGTTGCTGACGTTGGGGTTCTCAATCTCGACGATGGATTCAGAGCCTGCAAGGAATACGGAGTACATATCGTCTGCGGACATGGAGTCAATGTTGTAGACCGCGGAGGGTACGCGCTTGATCTTCATTCCGGAGGAACGGTAGACGTAGACGTTGACTGACTGCGTGGTGCTGTTTTCGCGTATTGTGAGCGAGTCGGGGTCGAGGGGCAGGGCGCTCTGACCGACGTAAACGCCGTAGAAATCACCGAGGCTTTTGTCGGTGTAGGACTGCTCTGCGTCGATTGTGGTTCCGAGCACCTCGGCAAGATACGCCGCGATCGGGTAGACGGACTCCTGCTTCCAGTGAAGGTCGGTGGAATAGTAGTCTGTGAGCTTAAGACGATCGGCAATGGATATCTCCGATGCTCCCGAGGGGGCATTCTCGCGCACGGTATCCATCAGCTTGTCATAATTAAGATGCGGATAGTATGTGTCAGAGAGAAAATAGCCCTTATCGGGAACTATGGAGTAGTAAAGATTTGCCGAGGAGAAGTTTTCTTTTGCTATGCTGTTCCACAACTCAACATTGGCTTTGAGAAGCGCTTCATTATAGGACGTGGCTAGCTTGATAGCCGTATCCTCGCGAATTACGATGCCGTTGTTTTCAAGTCGGCCGAGCAGGTTGAAGCGAGTGAGAGCCTTTATACCTCTGAGCGTGTCGCGCAGGGGGAGCTGATCGGCGGCGTATTTGTCGAAATTCTCAAAGAACTTACCGCTGTTTATGGATTCTGTGCTCAGAGTCGGGAACTGCGCCAATTTACGACGCTCAGTGGCCGAGACAGCCTTGTCCGGCGCAATGATGCAGAACAGCGAACCGCCGAGTATGAGTACCAAAAACAGCGACGCGGTGATTATCGACGATATTTTCTGAATTTTATTCATAAAAGGCGCCTCCGTCAGAAATTGAAGTAAAGGAAGGGATTGAAGGTGGCATCGGACAGCTCGCAGACGCACAGCATTATCATAGCTGCCATAGCGACCGGAGTTGCAAGGTTTGCCACAGTGAATTTGTCACACAGCTTGCGGCAGGTGTTGCGGACGAGTGGCGTGGAGCCGATGACGCCGAGCACAATGACGAAAGCGTAGTCGCGCAGGTAGTAAAGCGTGGAGGACGCCATGAAAGGAAGTCCGCCGAAGCCGAACATGGAGGCGATGTGCGAAAGTCCGGCGGAGAAGCCGCCGAGGTTTTCGGTGCAGGAGAATATCACGAAGCTGACTGCAACCGCCAGCAGGGTGTATATATGCGAGAAGACTGTGGGAATCTTATCGAAGAACTTGCGCAGAAACAGCTTTTCGAGCACGAGAAGTACGCCGAAGAACAGTCCCCACACGATGAAGTTCCAGCCTGCGCCGTGCCACATTCCGGTCACAAACCAGACTGTGAAGACGCTGAGCAGCCAGCGCGCAGTACCGTTGCGGCTGCCGCCGAGCGGGATGTAGATGTAGTCGCGGAACCACTGTCCGAGCGACATGTGCCAACGCCGCCAGAACTCGGTGACGGATTTTGAAATATAGGGGTAGTCGAAGTTTTCACAGAAGGTGAAGCCGAGAATCTTGCCGAGGCCGATTGCCATATCGCTGTAGCCGGAGAAATCGAAGTAAATCTGGAGGCTGTATGCGATAGCGTAGAGCCAGCAGAGAACGACTGTTTTCTCCGGAACTTTCGAGAAGTTCGCGCAGAACTCACCGAGAACGTTTGCGATAAGTATTTTTTTTGCCATGCCGATGGTGAAACGCATAGCACCGGCCGATATCTTGTCGAACGAATGTGTGCGATTCTCCAATTCAGCAGCGACCGTCTCGAATCTGACGATGGGCCCTGCGATAAGCTGGGGAAACAGCGTAAGATATGTGGCGTAGGTGAAGGGGTTTTTGACAGCCTTCACCTTGTCACGGTAGACGTCAATGACATAACTCATTGACTGGAAGGTATAAAAGCTGATGCCGATAGGCAGAGCAATACCGAGCAGGGGGATTTTTGTGCCTGCGATAGCGTTTATGTTGGTGATGAAGAAGTCGGTGTATTTGAAATAGCAAAGGATGCCGACATCCATCACTATCGAGGCTATAAGCCCTACCCGCGGCCAGACTTTTTTGTCTTTGGCGCGGGTGAGGGTTATAAACATAGCGCAACCGTAGTCCCACAAGGCCGTGAAAAGCATGAGTAGGACCAGCCGCTGCTCGCCGTAAAAGTAGAACACTATGCCGGCAAGCAGCAAAACGTAATTCTTAACCCGCCGTGGCGCTATAAAATAGAGAACAAGAACGGCGGGGAAGAAGTAATACAGAAACGGTATGCTTGAAAATACCATGATTACAGATTCTCAGCTACAAGAGTCTTGAAGGCGTCGACAACGGCCTGGCATACGTCATTTGCGGCGACAACGGCGAGGACGTAGGAGCCCTGGGTTGCGGTCATGACGACGGAGCCCTCGGGAGCGGTCAGGTTAGTCTTCATCTCGTTCATAACTGCCTCGGCTTTGGAGGTGTCGGTCAGCTTGAGAACGCGGACGGAGACGTTGTCTGCGGTAGCCATGGTGGCGTCGTTCTCAACAGCAGAGGTGTTGTCCTTGACGCCGGAGTACTCGAAGCCCTTGGAGGAGGAGAGGGTGAAGGGAACGGTGTAAGTATCGATGTTAGCAGCGTCGAGAGTGTACTCGAGAACGCTGTCGGTGGTGTCTTCCATGGTCTCGGGCTCAAGGCTGTCGGTCATGACCTGGAATACCATGTTTCCGGCGTGTCCCACAGCCACCTCGTCTACAACGACGCAGACATTCCATGCGGGATTGGAATTGGCAAGTATTTGATTTGCGTAATCCTCAGCATCGGTGGATTTGTCAAGAACAAATATATTGGTAATGAAGGTGCTGGGCATCATCATTGGTGCAATTTGAGTTACGGATTTGAACTTCGGAATCTTGAAGTCCGATTTCAGGCCTGCAACGTAAGGATCGTGGCCTGTGGGATAGTTTTGCGAGTCAACCTCAAGCGCAACATTTGCAAGCAGCTCATGCTTCAGATAGAGCTTTGCAATTTCCTTGGCACCTGCGTTGGGGTTCTCGGCTACGAGTTTTTTGAGGTAAGCGACCAGAGTTTCGGCGGTGTTTAGATTTTCGTCGGGAGCGGTGGTATCGGTGTTGCCCGTGGTCGTGTTGCCGGGAGTGGTATCAGTGTTGCCGCCGGGAGTGGTCGTGTCTGAGCCATTGCCGGGGGTGGAGGTGCAGGCGGATGCGGCCACAACTATCATGGCCAGGACTAAGAAAAGGGTTAAAAAGCGTTTCATTTTTGTTTGCTTCCTTTCAGAATTTGTTTTACGCATTTACTGACGGCGAAGAGTCGTTTTTGTTCCCGAAAAAAGCAAAAAAATCAGAAAAATTTTTGTCCGGTCGAAAAACTTCATTATTTTTTATATAAAAGGCCGCCAGAACGTGAAAACATGGCAAAAACGCACCTGCGGCAACGCTTTTTCGGCGTTCTACCCACGGTAGAGCCGATTTTTGTCGCCGGTAGAATGCCCGCGAGCATCAGTAGAAGCCGGGAGGCACAGCGTAGGTTGCATTTATTGGGGCTTAGTTGTATTATTTTTGTAACGAACAGCCTGGATTAAGGTATTAACCTGATAGTATCGAAAAAACACAAGTGAGGTAACATCCAATGGAACACAAGTTCATACTCAGCTGCGAGTCGACGGTCGACCTTCCTTACAGCTATGTAAGCAGCCGCGACATTCCCGTCCTGTTTTACACCTACAGTGTAAACGGCAAGACCTACGTCGATGACATGCTCCGCGACCCTGCGGCGCTCCCGAATTTTTACGAAATGCTGAAAGGCGAGCACCTGCCCTCAACGTCACAGATAAATGAAGTCCAGTACGAGGAGTTTTTTGAAAGTCAGCTCGAGAAGGGCGACCTGCTTCACATCGCGTTCAGCTCGGGCTTGTCCGGCTCGTACAACCATGCAGCCGCTGCGGCCGAGCGCGTGAGGGAAAAGTACCCCCAGCGCAAGCTGGTCGTCATTGACTCGCTCTGCGGTTCCTCCGGCTTCGGACTGCTCGTCGATATGGCGGCCGACCTGCGCGACAGCGGCGCTTCTTTTGATGAGGTCGCCGACTGGGTGCTCAAAAACCGCAGGTGCATACAGCACCACTTCTTCAGCTCCGACATGCGCTTCTTCAAGCGCAGCGGGCGCGTTTCGGGCCCTACCGCCATGCTTGGTGCAATACTCAATATCTGCCCCATCATGAAGCTCAACGAAAAGGGCAGCATCATCGCCTACGACAAGGTCCGCGGCAAGAAGAACGCAATCCGGCGTATCAGCGACCTGATGGCGGCGAAGGCCGAGGGCGGCGATGGCTACACCGGTAAATGCTTCATCAGCCATTCCAATTGCCCCGAGGATGCGGAGCAGATGCGCGCGGCGCTGACCGAACGCTTCCCGCGCGCCTCCGCCATAAACGTCTACGACATCGGAACCATAATCGGCTCTCACTGCGGTCCCTACACCGTCGCTGTTTACTTCTACGGTGAGGAGCGGAGGCCGGACGAAAAATGACCCGCACCCCGCTGAAGGACAGAGTCCTGCCGTCTTACACACGCGGCGAGGACTGTGCAAATATGGTAACTCACATAGTCGGCGGCGCGCTCGGCGTTGTGGTGCTGGTGCTGTCGGTGATAGTTGCTGCCATGCACTCCAACGTCTGGGGCGTGGTATCCGGCAGTATTTACGGCGCGACCATGATTGCGCTTTATACCGTCTCGAGCGTCTACCACGGCCTGCGCCCCGGCATGGGCAAGAAGGTTATGCAGGTCATCGACCACTGCACCATCTACTTCCTTATCGCCGGAACATATACGCCGGTGCTGCTCTCGTCTGTGCGGACGGCGCACCCGGTTGTCGCGTGGGTGATATTCGGCGTTGAGTGGGGGCTCGCCTCGCTTGCCATCGTTTTCGCCGCGATAGACCACAAAAAGTACGGCAAATTCAATATGATATGCTACATCGGGATGGGCTGGTGCATAATAATCGCACTGCGCGCCACACTTGAAACTATGGGGCTGGCCGGCTTTCTCTGGCTGCTCGGTGGCGGCGTCGCCTACACGGTTGGCGCGGTGCTTTACGGCGTCGGCGGAAAAAAGCCGATATACCACACGGTGTTTCACGTCTTTGTGGTGGTCGGAAGCGTGCTTCAGGCGGTGAGTATACTATTTTATTGTATGTAAAAATGCTTTTTCTGTAACTTTTTCGGGAAAGGCGGTACCAACTTTATATAAACGAAGGAAAGGAGCTGTCATGATTAGTAACGACGTGTCATTTGAAACGATATACCGTGCCTACTATCGCCGGGTGTATTCGTTTTTGTATAAGCTGTGCCACGAGCACGAGACCGCAGAGGATCTGACGCAGGAGACGTTTTATCAGGCCTACAAGTCGCTGCCGCGATACCGCGGGGAATGCGAGATGTTCACGTGGCTGGCCGCTATCGCGAAAAATATGTTTTTCAAGCATCTGCGTCATGCGCGGCATGAGAATATCGTCATAGACCTTTATGTAACCGAGCCGGAGGCGCCGCTCTCCGACGAGCCGGGCTACCGCATAGTCCGCGAGGTGGAGGCCGAGCAGGTTCGCCGCGCCATTGCCTCGATGCCGGCGAAGTACGCCGACGTGCTCATCCTGCGGATATACGGCGAGCTCCCGTTCCGCGAGATTGCAATGAAGCTCGGCATATCGGAGAATTCGGCAAAGGTCATCTACCATCGCGCCAAAAATATGATAAAGGAGAAACTGTTGAATGATTAAGTGTTCTGTTGTACGGGATCTGCTCCCGCTGTATATAGACAAGGAAACCGGCGCGGAGACTACCGCGCTCATATCCGAGCATCTTGCCGTCTGCCCTGAGTGCCGCAGACGCTATGAAAACGAAAAGGCCGGGCACATCGCGCGTTCCATGAAGACCCCTCCGCGCGACAGCCGCTACGCCTACTCCGCACTCGCCCGCAGAATTTCACAGCGCAACGCGCTGCTCTTCGTCACGGGCTGCACTATTGCGACTTTGGCCGGATGCGTGGCCGGAATGCTTCTCAGCGACGGGAGGAGATAAGGCATGACTGTCATAAACGGCACACGTTACGGCGAGCTTGTCCGTATAGGTGCCGCCTGCCTGCTGGCTCATCGGGAGACGGTCAACGGCCTTAATGTTTTTCCTGTACCGGACGGGGATACCGGTACAAATATGAGCATGACTATGGAGGGAATCAAGCCTGCGTCGCTCGCATTGCCGACGCTCGCTGAGGTCTCGGCCTCGGCGGCGAGAGATATGATGCGCGCCGCGCGCGGAAATTCCGGAGTTATACTGTCGCTGTTCTTCCGCGGCGTGGCCAAGGTGTTCGACGGCCACGATGAGGCGGACACCGCGCTCATGCTCGCCGCTGTGCGCGAGGGCGCCAAGTCAGCCGCGGCGGCGGTCGACAAGCCGGTGGAGGGAACTATACTGACGGTTATGCGCGAGTGCGCGTCGGGAATTGAAAATGTGCCCGCCGACTTCGGCGAGCTGCTTGACCTGCTGTATCGCAATGCCGAGGAGGTACTTAAGCGCACGCCCGACATGCTTCCCGCGCTCAAGCGCGCGCATGTCGTAGATTCGGGCGGATTCGGGTTTGTCCGAATACTGGAGGGTATGCGCGCCGAGGCGCACGGCGAGAAGCTGTCCGAGGCGACGGCTGTCGCGGCGGCGTCGATGAACGCAGCGGCCAGTGCGGCGGCGGACTTCGATATATTTGACGACGCCGAGATAAAATTCTCGTTCTGCACCGAGTGCCTTGTCGACACGGACAGCTCGTTTGACGAGTCCACCGTGCAGTCGCTCCGCGCCCGCCTGTCACCGCTCGGCGACAGCATGGTGCTGACATGGGACGGCGAGATGCTAAAGGTTCACATACACACAAACGAGCCGCTGACGGTGCTCGGTATGCTGTACGAGTGCGGTACGCCGAGAACGTCAAAGGTTGAGAATATGAAGATTCAGCACAGCGGACTTGTGACCGCCCCGGCTGAGGCGGCGCCCGTATACGAGCCCGAGCGCAAGAAGTACGGCGTGTTTGCCGTTTCTCCCGGAAAGGGCTTTGACGACGTATTCAAGGGGCTCGGTGCCGATGTTGTCATCAGCGGCGGGCAGAGCATGAACCCGTCTGCGGATGACATTCTGAAGGCAATCGAGAGCTGCCCGTGCGAGTACGCGATAGTGCTGCCGAACAACGGTAACATCATTCTCGCAGCCGAGCAGGCGGCGACGCTGGCGCAGAACACCGTCGTCGCGGTCATACCGACGCGGTCGCTGCCGCAGGGCGTCTCGGCGCTGTTCGCCTTCAACGAGTCGCGCGAGCCGGACGAGAACGTCAGTGAGATGCGGTCGGCGATTGGCAGTGTGGCCTCATTCTCGGTCACGCGCGCCGTGCGCGATGCCGACGTCGGCGGACTGTTCGTGAGAAAGCACCAGTTCATCGGGCTTGCCGAGGGCAAGGTTAAGCTTGCCGACGACACGCTCAATGGGCTTTTGCGCAAGTTTGCAAGCTTCATCCCCGAGTGCGAAAACCTGACGCTTTACTATGGCCGCGGCATCAAGGAAGCCGAGGCTGAGGAAATGGTCGACATTATATCTGCCGGTGTCGGCGACCGTGCGGGCGATGTGTCCGCAGTCTACGGCGGCCAGCCGGTTTACTGCTGCATCATAGCGGCAGAAAAGTGAATACAGGCATCGCCGCGCATTGCCTGAATGGCACACTGCAATTGTGCCGTCGGAAATGCGCGGCGAGGCGTAGAATCGGTCCCGGTTGCGCTGCGGATGCGGCGGATCAGGACGATTTTTTTGTGTGCGGCGCATTTGGGGGTTGACAGAAGGGCGTGCGCGGAGTACAATAACACGCGTTATATTATGAATGCTATATTATAAACAAGGAGTGTTCTGATACTTTAAGACTCATTAACTTTTATTGAACGGAGAAAAATATGCAGAACAAATCAAGCATTACCGCGTTGATGTCGGCGTTCGGACGGGCGTATCACGCCGAGCACGAGCGTTTCCCGGTGTTTTCCGACACGCTCGCGCGCAGACTTATGACCGACGAGGAGTACAGCGCGGTAGCGGGCTATATTCTCGGCGGAATCGACTTTTTCGCGCCCGAGCGCAAGGGCTGCTTTGCCGACAATGACGAGGCGCTTCGTTATCTTGTCAACACCTTCATATCGCCGACGCCGCTCTGCCGCGCGGCCTACTGCGAGGCGGCGCTGTGCACCGCCATGAGAACCGGAACGGAGCAGTACGTCTGCCTCGGAGCGGGGCTTGATACGTTTGCCCTGCGCGAGCCGGAGTTCGCGGCGCGCTATGGCGTGTGGGAGGTCGACCACCCCGCGACACAGGCGGACAAGCTCGAAAGACTCCGTCGCGCGGGGCTTGCTGTGCCGCCCGGTGTGCATTTCGTCGGGGTGGACTTCTCGGCGGACGATCTCGCAGAGAAGCTGCTCGCCGCAGGCTTTGACAGCCGCAAAAAGACGTTTTTCTCGTGGCTCGGCGTCAGCTACTACCTCCACCGCGACGAGATTGAGCGCCTGCTGTCGTCGCTTGCCGCGCTGTGCGTCAACGGGTCGACGCTTTTGTTTGACTACGCCGACTCGTGGCTGTTTTTCGCAGAGGAGCGGCGGGTTCAGAACATGGTCGCCATGGCGGAGGCGGGCGGGGAGTCGATGCGCTCCTGCTTTGACTACCTGAGCCTCGACGGTATGCTCGCCGACCACGGTTTTCTCGTCTACGAAATACTCGAGCCCGCCGACATTCAGCGTCAGATCATCGCGCCGCGTCACGCGGACATCAAAGCGTTTGAGCATATAAATTATGTTCAGGCAGTGCTTCGGAAGTGATCCCGAAACGTGTCCTGTCGGCTACATAAATTTGCCGGAACAAAAAACAAGCCTCCGTATGGAAATCCATACGGAGGCTTTTCGTCGCCCGCAGGGCGGGGGACGATGGTGCTTTGAAAATTACTTGGAGAGTCTTGCTTCCAGAGCGGCGAGCTCGTCGTACATAGCGTCCGGAACTCTGTCGCCGACCTGTGCGTAGAACTCCCTGATGTTCTTGATGTCGGCCAGCCAGCTCTCGGTGTCAACCTTAAGCAGCTCCTTGATGGTGTCGAGAGTGACACCATTGAGGCCTTCGATGCAGATGTCCTCGGCGTGAGGGATGTAGCCGATAGGAGTGATGTCAGCGTCAACCTTGCCCTCGCAGCGAGCCAGAATCCACATAAGAACTCTCATGTTGTCGCCAAAGCCCGGCCAGATGAAGTTGCCCTCATCATCGGTGCGGAACCAGTTGACGTGGAAGATCTTAGGCGCGTGAGGAATGACGGTGCCCATCTTGAGCCAGTGTGCCCAGTAGTCGCCCATATCGTAGCCGACGAAGGGACGCATAGCCATAGGATCGCGGCGAACTACGCCGACAGCGCCTGCGGCGGCTGCGGTAGTCTCGGAGGCCATGATGGAGCCGACGAAGGTACCGTTCTGCCAGCTCGTGGACTGGTAGACCAGCGGAGCGGTCTTTGCACGTCTGCCACCGAAGACGATAGCGGAAATCGGCACGCCCTTCGGGTTATAGAACTCGGGGGACAGGCAGGGGCAGTTGACAGCCTTGGCTGTGAAGCGGGAGTTGGGATGAGCGCCCGCGGTCTGAACTTTGTTGTTTTTGTCGTACTTGGTGTAATCCCACTTCTCCCCGCGCCAGTTCTCGGCGTTGTGAGGAGGATTGTTATCAAGGCCCTCCCACCAAACGGTGTTGTCATCAAGGTTGTGGCAAACGTTGGTGAAGATAGTGTCCTTCATGCAGGTGTGCAGAGCGTTGGGGTTAGACTTCTCATTGGTGCCGGGAGCGACGCCGAAGAAGCCGTTCTCAGGGTTGACAGCCCACAGTCTGCCGTCCTCGCCGACGCGCAGCCACGAAATATCGTCGCCGACGCACCAGACCTTGTAGCCCTTCTTTGCGTAGTACTCAGGCGGAATGAGCATTGCGAGGTTGGTCTTGCCGCAGGCAGAGGGGAATGCGGCGCAGATGTACTTTGTGTCGCCCTCGGGGGACTCGATACCGAGGATGAGCATGTGCTCAGCCATCCAGTTTTCCTTGCGGCCGAGATAGGACGCGATACGAAGAGCGAAGCACTTCTTGCCGAGCAGAACGTTTCCGCCGTAACCGGAGTTGACCGACCAGATGGTGTTATCCTCCGGGAAGTGGCAGATGTAACGGTTTTCCTCGTCGAGCTGTGCCTTGGCGTGCAGACCCTTGATGTAGTCAGGGGAGTCGCCGAGAGCCTCGAGAACGGAGTTGCCTACCCGGGTCATGATAAGCATATTCAGAACAACATAGATGGAATCGGTCAGCTCAATGCCGTACTTGGCGAAGGGCGAGCCGACAATGCTCATGGAATAGGGAATAACATACATGGTGCGACCCTTCATAG
>CAKRSS010000012.1 GCA_934401725.1 uncultured Eubacteriales bacterium
TTTTCAACTTTTTGCGAAGTTTTTTAGACTTTCCAAAAACTCAATTCCCGCTTTTCCCTTGTCCGTCAAGGCTTTTTCGCCCTCAAGCGACAGCTTTGTTATATTACCACTTCGGCGGGGGTTTGTCAATAGAAAAAACGAAAAATGTCACATATCAATAGATGCGCCGCTCATGGTGCACCGCATGTCAATTTTTGCTTATGTTTATTAACCGCATTCGCGTAAAAAATAATACTGAATCTCAAACCAAGGAGTCCGTCGTGACAACAATTCTCTTTCGCACGCTTATAATTTATGCGCTACTGATACTCGCCATGCGGCTGATGGGAAAGCGCCAGATTGGCGAGCTCGAGGTTTCCGAGCTTGTCGGCACGCTCATACTTTCCGAGATTGCCTCAATGCCAATTGAAAATCAGGAAATCCCGGTCAGCTATGCGCTCATCCCCATCGTTACAATAACGGCCATCGAAATAATCATGTCCGTCGTTTTAATAAAATTCCCCAAGCTCAAAACGCTGATCTCCACCCGACCAAGCACGCTGATTGAGAACGGCGTAATAAACCAGCGAGAGCTCTCACGGGCGCGAATTTCGGCTGAAGAGCTTGTCGGCGAACTGCGCCAGCAAAGCATTGCGGACATCACCGAGGTCAACTATGCCATTCTCGAGCAAAACGGCAAGATTTCTGTCATTCCCAAGGCCGATTATCGCCCCGCCACACTGTCAGACATGAAAATCGCCGCGAGCGAATCAGGCATAATGCACATTCTCGTATCGAATGGCTATATCAACGACTACAACATGAAAAAGCATAACAAAAGCCTCGACTGGCTAAAGAAAAAGTCGGCGGAGCATCACTGCTCTACCGACCAGATATACCTTTTACTCATTGACGACAACGACAACATCTGCCTCATCCCGAAGGAGCCGAACAAATGAAAGCTTTTGTCGCCATCTCAATCATTTTTGCCGCTATGATCGGCTGTATTGTCTTCAACTATCTCTATATCAACCGCGTATCCGACGAGCTCACCGTGATGGCCTACGACATTCCCGCCGTTGGCGAGGACGGCCGCTACGCCGCAGTGAGCCGACTTGACGAATACTGGCAGGAGCATCAGAATCGCGTTGGGCTCTCGGTCAGCTTTGTCGAGCTGAACCGCGTTTCGGACGCCATAACCTCCATGAAGTCATACGCCGCCTCAGGAGAGGACGCCGACTTCGAATGCACACGTGAACTGCTGCTCAACGCCATCCGCGAAATGCGCAGACTCGAGGCCTTCACCATCGGGAATATTTTTTAGCCCGATTTTTATACCGCGCATGTAATCAGTCGACGAGGTAATACTCAATAATTACCGGATGGTGATCCGAGGGATACTCGCCGTTGATTTTTTCGTTGCAGACGTGGTAACGGTCGACGTTGATGTACTGCGGCGTGATGAAGAAATAGTCAAGCGTCTTATCGGACGAGCCGTAGTTGTGGAACGTCTTGGTCGACTCGGTCTGGCGTGCGACGGTGGAGGAATCGGCGAGCCCTGTCGAGGTGATGATCCTGTAGGGATCGGAGCCCGTCGTGCAGTTGAAGTCGCCGGACATTATCATGGGAATACCGGCATTTTTGTTTATGAACTCAATCAACACCTTGGCCTGCTTGACGCGCGCCTCTCCGCTCTTGTGCTCGAGGTGAGTGTTGATGTGCATAAACGTCGTGCCGTCCGACTTGCGCTGGAACTTGGCGTAGGTATAAATACGATTGAGCGATGACTCGGCGTAGCGCGATGCATGGTCCGGCGTGCTCGACAGCCACTTTGTGCCGTACTCGAGCAGCGTGAACTTATCCTTGAGGTAGAAAACGGTATTATATTCGCCGTTGTTGCCGCCGTCGCGGCCCTCACCGACGTAGTTGTAATAGGGCGACAGCTTCTGTATGAGCAGCGTCATCCATCCGGGCGATGCCTCCTGAACGCCCAGTGTGTCGGGCATGTAGTTGAGTATCATGGTGATGACGCGCTCGTCGCGCACAGCAGAACGCCCACTGACCCAAATATTGAAGCTCATCGATCTCAGCTTGTCAGACTCAGGAACAGAGTCAAGCGTATCCGGAACCGCCAGAGTAGCTGCGCCACCGGCCGCGGCCGCGCTTTTCAGCGACTTTGAGAACGAATTCACCGCCGCCATAAGCCCGAGCGAGCTGTCGCCGAACATCACCACAAAATTGCCGTTCGTACCGACGTAATAGCCGTTTGCCGCAAGCGTTTTCGAATACACGTCTCCGACGTCGCGGCGGGTCACGCCGATAAGAATCTCGCGGCCGCCGCTGTATTCGTCCCTGTCCGAAACGACCTCAAGACTGTACCCGGTTGCATCCATAATGGCCTGACGCAGCGATAGCGCGAGACTCTTCTCGCCGTAGCGCGCGTTGTCGCTCTTATAGACTATGCGGTATTGCGAAATGTCCACGCCCGCCAGGCTGAACGAGTCGACGGCGTACTCGCCGCGCACCGTTTTCGAATCCGACTGCGACATAAACACGTCTCCATCTTTCGATGCGCCGACAACGTCCTTGACAAAGGCCGCAGCCGCTGCGGCGGTCGCCTCGTCGGTTCCGCCGATAATGACAATCTTGGTGCCGATCAAAGCATAGCCGTAGTCATTTGTACGCATTCCGTTGTAAAGCTCGGCGGACGCGGCGCGGTTCGTTGTGCCGACGATAATCTCATAATCGGTTTCGATATACTTGGGGTTGGTGGAGTTTGCGACGATGAAATCCGTCTTTATCGTCGCAACGCCGTATTCCGCAAGCGCGTGAAAAACGTCAAGCGACGCATCGATGATCGTTTTTGAAGCGTCATCGGCGCGAACCACCATGTAATCCTTGAGGTCGGCGAGCTTTATCTGGTTAGCTTCCACCGACGGCGCAGACGTGTCCCCCCCCATCGGAGTAGTATCAGGTGTGCTGCCAGGCGTGGTCTCTTCCCCATCGCCCGTGCCGGTGCAGGCGCACAGCGTGAAAACGAGCATAATCAGTGCAATAAAAATCGCGAACAGTTTCTTTTGCATGGTTTTGTATTCCTTTCATATTGCCAATAAAAATATCTTTGTCAGACAAAATCAATGACCCGGCAAAGCTCATCAATGACCGGGTTCCCGAGCCGCTCCAGCCGCTCACGGCTGACGAAGCCGCCGGAGTACATAATGCAGTCCGCTCCGATAGCGGCGGCCACCTCGCTGTCGTGCGGAGTGTCCCCTATCATGAGCGCCGACGCCTCCGGATGTTGTTCCCGCCACGCCAGCGCCGTGCCGACCTTGCTGTGCGCGTTGACGTCACCCATACCGCACACATCCTCGAAAATGCCGTCAAGGCCGAGCTCACGCAGGCGTGAGGTAAGCATTTTGTGCTCACATGCCGAAATAATCGTTTGTTTAAATCCCAGTTTGTTCAGTTTTGTGACCGTATCAAGCGTGTCGGGGCTTGCGCCGCAGTGGCGGCACTCGTCCTCGTACAGTGCCGCCCACTCGACGGCAAGCGTCTCGTAGCTCTGTGTCTCAAAGTCGAAGCCGAGCCCTGCGTAATAGTCCTTCACAGGAAAGCCGAAGTGACGGCGCAGGGCGTCGACATCCGGGAGCGTAGGTAGCCCCTGACGCTCAAGAAGTATGTTGGTTGCGTTGAGGGAGGCCACGGCATCGTCGAACAGCGTGCCGTTGAAATCCCAAAGTATGTAGGTGTATTTCATGCTATAAAAACGGAGCCGGAGGTTATACTTCCGGCTCCAAATGTGTAATTGCTTAGTCTTCTGTAATGAAGCCCATTTCGTTCATCCATTCGTAGAACAGGACATACGGGGTGGACTCACCTTCTTTATTCGCCTCAGCTGTGACCGAAACATAATTCTTTATGTCGGCGTTGCTCTGGCTTCTCAGCTCGACCTGAAGCGCGTCGATAAGGGCGCTCAGCTCGTCGTAGGTCTTGCAGGCGTCGAGCCTCGTCTTGACGGACGCCGACAGCGTGCGCATCTTGGCAATCGCGGCCTTATCGACCTTGGAGTTCTTCAGCGAGAAGCCGAGGATGAGGTCAACAGTCGCGTCATTGTTCTGCTTCATGCCGTACTTCCACAGATCAGCGTCTGTGCCCGCGACAGTGTAAGCGATGAACGAGTTGCCGGTCTTGTTAATATCCATCCAGTAACCGTTGCCCGAGGTGTACTCAACCTGACCTGCCTCGGTCAGCGTGTAGTTGACGTTCTCGATACCGTACTGAATGAGGTTGCGCAGCTCGGCGTTGGTGTTGATGTAGGTGATAATCTCCATCGCACGGGTTACATCGTTGCTGTAGCCGCCGACAGCGAACATCGAACCGTAGAGTATGTCGGAATTGGCTCTCGGGGTCTCGAGGACGACCATGTGGTAATCCTCAGCATACTGCTTCTCAAGCTCGGCACCGCCGGAAACTATCTTAACAGCGCACTTGGCATCAGCCGGAACGTTGCTCTTGAAGTAGCCCAGTTCCTGGTACTTCATGTTGGAGAGAAGCTGGTCTCTGTATGCCTTTCTAGAAGCAAAGAGGCTGGTAAACTGAATCTGTGTACCGAGGCTGGAGCTTGCAGCGTATGTTGTACCTATAATATTGAAGGTATCTGTGCTTATCTCAAGCGTTTCGGGGTCAATGTCCCAATACAGCACGTTGTAAAGGTCGGGCGCGCCGTCGATCGGAACGACGTCCGGCTCAAAGCGGGCTATATCAGCCAAAAACTCGGAGCACTCGTTGAGCGAGGTCATGGTGCTGATATCGTAGTAATACTTAGCCAGAAGCTCCTTGTTAATCAGCATGTAGGTGTAAGAGCCGATGGTGCGGTTGTTCGGGATGGCGTATGTAGCGCCGTCGATCTTCATGGAGTCCATGAAAACGTTGCTGATGTAGTCCTTGAGCTTCTTGGAGCCGCTGGTCAGCTCATCGTCGACTCTTGCGACCCACTCGTTCTCTATGTACTGAACGTATCTGTCATATCCGGACAGGTAGAAAATATCAACGACGTTAGGATCGGCATCCGGGTACTTCAGCTCAAGCAGCCCTGTATCTGCGTTGTAGATGGTCTCCTCGGGCGTGGTCTCGGCTGTCGGGTCGGTCGTGGTCTCGGCGTACTTACGGTACTCGGGATACAGCTCATAGAACTTCTCCTTGGCACCCTCATTGCCGTACTCTTTCTTGTTATCCTTAACGAACTTTCTGAGTGCCTTGGCGGCAGCTTCAGCCTGCTTTTCCTCGTCGGCCTTAGCGGTAAAGGTACCCTCGAGCGTGGTGTAATACTCGCTCTCGGTCAGAAACTTCACATTGATCTTGGTCTTGAATTTGGACTTTGTGATCTTATTTATAGCTTCCTCAACGGCAGCGGCCGCCTCAGGATCTGTCTTATCCTCAGTCATAAGATACATATTAAGCGTCTTGGTGCTACGGGAATTTTCCTTCTGAATGTTATTCGCGGTTTCATCGTCGCTACTCGAAGAACAACCGGTAAACACACATGCAATCATCAGAACGCACAGCACAAAGCTGAGCAGCCTCTTATTCATACAAACATCCTCCTTAATTTTCTCCGGCACAGTCCGGAAGTAGATACTATGTTATTTTACACTTTGAGCATCAAATTGTCAAGAGCTTTTCATATTTTATTTGCGTTAGATATGCAAAATAACGGTTTTTCAGTCGAGAAATCCGCGCAGGTGTCTTGCACGGCTGGGGTGGCGCAGCTTACGGAGCGCCTTTGCCTCAATCTGACGTATGCGCTCACGGGTTATGTCGAACTCCTTGCCGACCTCCTCAAGCGTGCGGGTACGCCCGTCGTACAGGCCGAAGCGCAGCTTTATAACGTGCTCCTCGCGGGGTGTCAGCGTGTGAAGCTCGCGCTCGATGACCTCGCGCAGTATCGAAGCCGACGCGGCGTCGGACGGAGCGGGCGTGTCGTCATCGGGAATGAAGTCGCCGAGGTGACTGTCCTCTTCCTCACCGATAGGCGTCTCAAGGGATACCGGATCCTGCGCAATCTTCATTATTTCGCGAACCTTTTCGGCGCTCAGGCCCATCTTCTCGCCAATCTCGTCGGCGGTTGCCTCGCGGCCGAGCTCCTGGAGCATCTGACGAGAGTAGCGCGAGACCTTGTGTATAGTCTCCACCATGTGCACGGGTATACGAATGGTGCGCGCCTGGTCTGCAATCGCGCGGGTGATAGCCTGACGTATCCACCATGTGGCGTACGTTGAGAACTTGTATCCCTTCTTGTAGTCGAACTTGTCAACTGCCTTCATAAGTCCGAGGTTGCCCTCCTGAATGAGGTCGAGGAAGAACATGCCCTTGCCGACATAGCGCTTCGCGATACTGACAACAAGACGCAGGTTGGCCTCGACGAGCTCGTTCTTGGCCTTTTCGCGCTCGGCAGGGTTCTCGCTCGTCGCCATGACCTCAGCGAGGTACTTCTCGCGCTCGGGATCGAGCAGCGGAACGCGACCTATCTCCTTGAGATACATGCGGACCGGGTCGTCAATTGCAAGGCCTTCCTGCTCCAGCATGCGCTCCATGTTCTCGCCGCCGCCGAACGACTCAACCTCGCGCTGTATATCGGTGTACTCGCGCTTGGTCATGTCCTCGGGAAGCGTCACGCCGTTTTCCTCGAGCAGCTCGTACAGCTTTTCGATGTGCTCCATGTCATAGTCCATCTCGTCTATGACCTTGTCGAGATCCTCGGCTGTGAGCGTGCCCTTCTTTCCCTTCTCGATGAGCTCGTTTATGTCGTACTTTTTCTCACTGTGGCCGTGCTCGTTTTCGTGACTGGACCCGGCTGCGTTCTGGTCATCGCTCATATCGTCGAACATGAGCGAGCTGTCTTCGAACATCATGCTCCCGTCGTCGGCAATGTCCTCGTACATCAGCGAGGATTCGTCGCCGTCCGATTCCTTGAAATCGTCCTCGCTTTTAGGCTCCTTGTCCCCGTCTTCGTCCTCTTCCTCTTCCTCTTTGCCGAGCTCGTCCTCGTCGTAGAGCTCGTCCTCATCTTCGTCGTGACGATGCTCACGCTCATGCTCATCGCCCGGCAGTCCGTATTCGTTCATGTACTTTTCAGTGGTTTCCATTAATCTGACCCCTTCATAATATGTATGTTATTTTTTATTTTTTTCGTTGTTTAGTCGCTTGAGCCGTATCGCTGCCAGCTTGTCCCCTCCGGACTCGGCCGCGCGGAGCACGCGCTCGTTCTTAAGCGCCCCCACCGCCTCGCCGAAAACCTTCATGCTGTTGTCGGACAGCTGTGAGCGTGCCTGCTCGAGTGCTGTCAGCCTTCCCTGCTCGTCGGCCGAGAAATCCTGGAACAGCATAGCACGGCTGAAACCGCCCTCCGACGACTGAAGCCGGCATATCTCCCCGAACGCCCGCTTACCGAACGCCGTGAAGAAATCCTCGGTGTCAAGCGCAACGCGTCCGCTCACGACCGCCTCACGGTATTCCTCGAACAGCAGCATCATGCCGATAATGACCTCCTCCGCTCCCGACGCCGCGACGTTCTTGGCCGCGTCGAGGTTGACCGAGTCACCGTAGTGCTTCGCGGCGCTCACCGCGTCACGACTTTGCTTCTTTTTGAGCTCGTTGTAGAGCCTTCGCCGCGCACGCTCGACGTCGTTGCGTATGCTGTCCGTCGTAAGCGACAGACGCTCGGCCGCCGCCGCGATGTAGACCTCACGCTCAACGCTCGAGCCCGACGCCGCTATGACGTCGCACACCTCGCGCGTGGCACGTATGCGCCCCTCGGCTTCGGTTATGTCGTACTTTGCGATTATGGTATCGAGCTTGTGCTCAAACCCGCTCTGACTGCCCCTCATCTCCTGTAAGAAGCGCGCGCGGCCGAAGTTGCGGATAAATTCGTCCGGATCCTTGGCTCCCTTGAGCTTGAGTATTCTCACCTCGAGACCGACCTCGCCGAGCAGTCGCATAGCACGCTCGTCAGCCTTGCGGCCGGCCTCGTCGCTGTCGTATATCAGAATGACCTTTTTGGTATACCGCGCGATTATGCGCGCCTGCTCCTGGGTTATGGCCGTACCGAGCGTGGCGACGGCGTTCTCAAATCCAGCCGCATGCATGGCGATGACGTCCATGTACCCCTCGCACAATATAAGCGAGTCGGAGCAGTTGTTCTTTGCATAGTTGAGCGCAAACAGATTGCGGCTTTTTTTGAAGCCCGGCGTGTCGGAGGAGTTGAGGTATTTGGGTTTTGAATCGTCCATAACCCGGCCGCCGAATCCGATTATATTTCTCGACGTATCTATTATCGGGAACATCACACGGTTGCGAAAACGTGCGTAACAACGCTTGGATTTTTCGGAATGTGACAGCAAATCGCTCTGCCGCAGCTCTTCCTCGCCAAAGCCCTGCGCCCGCATATATTCGCCGAACGCCGAGAAGCTGTCCGGCGCGAACCCGAGCCCGAAATGCTTTATCACCGCCGCAGACAGCCTTCGCTGACCGGAAAGGTAATTCATCGCCTCCGCTCCTATCGCGGGATCGAAGAGGCAGGCTCGGAAGTATTTTGCCGCTGCAAGATTGATCTCATACACCCGGCGTCGCGAGACGGTATACTCGTCCTCCTCGCGGTAGCCATCCTGCGGCAGACGGATGCCCACGCGGTTGGCCAGAAACTCCGCCGCACCGGCAAAATCGAGATTTTCTGCCTTCATGACAAACGAAAACACATTGCCGCCCGCCCCGCAGCCGAAGCAGTAAAAGCTGTTCGACGCCGGGTAGACCACAAACGAAGGCGTCTTCTCGCTGTGGAACGGGCACAGCCCTTTGAGGTTGCTGCCAGCCCGCTGCAGCGTGACATACGAGCTTATCACATCGGTTATGTCACTTCTCTGCTCTATTTCATCAAGTACATTCTTAGGTATTTTCATTATCTATCGCCTCGCCTCACGACATACCGCGCCATACCTTGGGTACAAACAGTGTCTGGAACGTCTCTATGGCGTATCTGTCTGTCATGCCCGAGATAAAGTCGCAGACACAGCGCCCGGTTCCCTCGGTTTCGATGTCCTTTGTGTAGAGCTCAGGCATTTTTTGGGGATGCTCCGAATAATATTGAAAAAGACTGATAAGCAGTGCTCGTGCCTTGCCCTCCTCGGACTTGGCTATGGGGTTGCGGTAGACGTTATCAAACAGGAAATTGCGCAGATCGTTCATAGCATCGCCTATCTCGGGCGTCATTGCAATCTCCGGACGGTCGGCGCTGGCCTCGATGACGGCATTCACCATGGTGTTGATGCGCTGCGAATGCGTCTCGCCGAGCGTACGGCGCAGTCGCCGCGGAATGGACTCCTCGGTGAGTATTCCGGCGCGGCAGGCATCGTCAATGTCGTGATTTATATAGGCGATGCGATCCGCCAGCTTTATTATGCGCCCCTCGAGCGTCGACGCTGAATTGTCGCCGCTGTGGTTGACGATAGCGTCGCGCACCTCCCAGGTCAGATTGAGTCCCTGACCGTTCTTCTCCAGCTTGTCCACCACGCGCAGGCTCTGACGGTAGTGGGTGAAGTAGGGCGAATAGCACTCCTGAAGCGCGAACTCGCCTGCGTGCCCGAACGGCGTGTGCCCCAGGTCGTGACCGAGCGCCGCAGCCTCGACAAGGTCCTCGTTCAGCCGCAGTGCCCGCGCGATTATGCGGGCTATCTGACTGACCTCCAGCGTATGCGTCAGCCGCGTGCGGTAATGATCGCCGGCCGGCGCCAGAAACACCTGGGTCTTATTCATCAGGCGGCGGAAGGACTGCGAATGAATTATTCTGTCCCGGTCGCGCTGAAACTCGGTGCGGTTCTCGCACGGAACACAAGGGTGCTCGCGCCCGCGGGTGTTCGAGGTCAGAAAGGCATAGGGAGAGAGCGTTTCCTTTTCGCGCTCGAGAAACAGCTCGCAGATATTGCTCATAACATACCCCGCCTTTCTTTGTTTTTTCCGATTTCAAATATAATATACGCAACAAACTGTCATTTTACTTTTTTTATTAACGCTTTTTTTGATTTTCCCATCAAATATTGTCACAATCGGCACGCTTACGCGCCGCGGCACCCGGTTCGGCACGGAACGACAGTAAAAATGCGCCTCCGACACGCCACTCTGACACTTTATTCGCGTGCGCGGGGCTATAATGGGCATACAGAAGCTCGGGAGGGGGTGAGACCGTGCAGCACGAGGTCTGGGGAGATCTGCTTTTCCTCATAAATTTCAGCATGGACTTTCTCTGTCTGTTTCTGACCGCGCGCCTGCTGCACAGGCGGCTGCGCCCTATCCCGGCGCTCGGCGCAGCTACCGTCGGCGGGATATACTCGGTCGCGTCGCTGTTTCTCAACGTCGGGAGACTCGGCTCGCTGCTGATCGACGGCGCGGTGTGCGCGCTTATGTGCTGGCTTGCGTTCATCCGTCGCGGCAGGAGCGGGCGGCAATACCTCGCCGAGGTCGGCGTCTACCTTGCCTCTGCGATAGCACTCGGCGGGCTCATGACCGTGCTTTTCAACCTGCTCGGCCGCCTGAATCTTCCGACCCGCAGCGGCGGCGACAACATCTCGGCGTGGCTGTTTCTTCTGCTGGCGCTGGTCAGCGGGCTTGCGGCTTGGCGCGGAACCGGGTTTCTGCGCGGATTGCCCTCGCGCAGCGTATGCGACGTTGAAATAACCTTCTGCGGCCGCAGCGTGCTGCTGCACGGCATCACCGACAGCGGAAATCTTCTGCACGACCCGATAACAGGCCGAGCCGTCATCATCACAGACACCGAGCGCACGCTGCCCATTCTTCCGCCGGGCGTGCGCGAGGCCGTCGTCTCGGGCAGGCTCGAGCGGCTCGAGGACGTCCCGCAGGGCTACGCCGGGCGCGTGAGGCTGATACCGGGGACGACGGTTGCCGGGAGCCGTCTGCTTGTGGCGTTGGTACCTGACAAAATAGTCCTGCACTCACCGCGCGGACAGGCGGAGGTGTGCGCCGTGTTCGCGCCCGCCGCGCTGCCGAGCATGCCGGACGGCTGCACGGCGGTAGTCCCCGGCGAGCTCGGCATAAAATGAAAAAATAACGACTATGAGAGGCAAAAATTATGAAAGGCATATTCAAATCCATCCGTCTCTTTATTCTTCGGCTGCTGTGCCGCCGGAGCGGCGTCTTTTACATAAACGGCCCTGAAACGCTCCCCGCCCCGCTCTCGCGCGAGGAGGAGGCCGACGCGATAAGCCGCATCGAGTGCGACGAGGGCGCCCGCTGCACGCTCATCGAGCACAATCTGCGGCTGGTCGTCTACATTGCGAAGCGCTTCGAGAACACGGGAACTGGGCTTGAGGACCTCATCTCAATCGGCACCATGGGGCTCATCAAGGCAATCAACACCTTCAAGTCAGACAAAAACATAAAGCTCGCCACCTACGCCTCACGCTGTATCGAAAACGAGATACTAATGTACATACGCAAAAGCGGCAACGCCCGCTCCGAAATCTCGATTGACGAGCCGCTCAACATCGACTGGGACGGCAACGAGCTTCTGCTCTCCGACATACTCGGCAGCGAGGAGGACGAGGTGTCCTACGAGCTTGGTCGCCGTGAGGAGCGCGAGGCAGTGCGGCGGGCGGTCGCCTCGCTCGGAGAGCGCGAGCGGCTGATAATCGAGCTGCGCTACGGCCTCGACGGCAGAAAAGAAATGACCCAAAAGGAGGTTGCCGACCTTTTGGGTATTTCGCAATCTTATATTTCGCGTCTTGAAAAGCGCATTCTCGAGCGCATGAAGCACGACATGCTCGACCTGATCTAAGCACGCAGGCTATTTTGCCGCGTGGTCAAACCGCTCGCCGGTCACGGTGGGGCGACGCCCGGCGCATATCTCGCCGAGCCGCGCCGCAAGCGACTCAGCCGCGCTGTGGTGCACGGCAAAGCGCACATGCACCGTCTCGGCGTAGTCGACGCCGTCGGTCAGCGCACCGGCGCGCCCGAGCTCAAACGAGACGCGCTGATAATCAGAATAAGAGCATTCGATGGCCATCTCAACAAAGCGGTCATAGCTGACGATCCCGGCGTCCGCGATGGCGGCGGCCGCCGCCTTGGTGTAAGCGCGCAGAAGCCCGCCCGTGCCGAGCAGTATCCCGCCGAAATAGCGCGTGACAACAACGCACGCATCCTCCACGCCAGACTTGCGTATGCAGTCGAGCACGGGCAGACCGGCGCTTCCCTGCGGCTCGCCGTCGTCGGAATACTTCACCGCGCCGCCGCGCAGGACGTAGGCAAAAACATGATGCCTCGCGTCGTGGTACTGCGCCCTGACGCCGCGAACGTGCACCATAGCCTGCTCCTCATTCTCGGCGTGCACTGCCTGACCTATGAAAAGCGAACGTTTTTCCTCGTATTCCCCGCGCCCGGCGTCGCCGATTGTGGTGTATATTTCAGAGGCCATATCCTAAACCTCGTACTCGCGCAGTCTGCCGCGCGTGCGGGCGTCGACGACAGCCGTCACGCGGCAGCCGTCGCCCTCGTACTCACAGCTCTCGACCGTCGCCTCGCGGTAAAGCTGGCTGACAACGCCCTGCGCCGAGTGCGGAAACATATAGTTCACCCGGCTTTTGCCCGCCTGAACCAGCTGCTCCAGCCGCTCGACGAATGCGTCGACGCCCTGCCCCGTTGCCGCGGAAATCCAGACCGCCGACTGAACGCTCTCGCCCGTTCTCAAAACCTCGGCAGCACCGCGGTCGCACTTGTTGAAGACGTACAGCGTAGGCTTGTCGGCAGCGCCGAGGTCTGTCAGAATCTGCTCCGTGACCTCGAGCTGCTCGCGGCATTCGGGGTCTGACGCGTCAATAATTATCAGCAATATGTCGGCGCAGACGGCCTCGTCGAGCGTCGACTTGAACGCCTCGACCAGGTGATGCGGCAGCTTGCGGATAAAGCCGACGGTGTCCGTCAGCAGAATCTGCTCGCCGCAGGGCAGCGTGAAGCGGCGCGTGGTCGGGTCGAGCGTTGCGAACAGCTTGTCCTCGGCGAGAATGCCCGCGTCGGTCAGTCTGTTGAGCAGCGTCGACTTGCCCGCGTTGGTGTAGCCGACAATCGCCACCTTTTTCATACCGCTGCGCTCGCGTGAGGTACGCATGGTGCGGCGGTTTTTCTCGAGCCGCGCGAGCTCCTCCTCGAGCGCGTCAATGCGGCGCTTCATGTGCCTCCGGTCAGACTCCAGCTTGCTCTCGCCGGGGCCGCGCGTGCCGATTCCGCCGCCAAGCCGCGACATGTCCTTGCCGTGGCCCGAAAGGCGTGGCGCGGAATACTTCAGCTGCGCCAGCTCGACCTGCAATTTTCCCTCACCCGTTGTTGCGTGCAGGGCAAATATGTCGAGAATGAGCATGGAGCGGTCAATGACGCGCACGCCGTCTCCGAGTCCGTCCTCGATATTGCGTATCTGTGACGGCGACAGCTCGCAGTCAAAAACCGCAAGCTCGGCCTCCTGTGCGCGGCACATCTCGGCGAGCTCGCCGAGCTTGCCGCTTCCGATATACGTCGCGGGCTCGGGATTGTCGCGCACCTGTATCATTTTGGCGGCGCATCGGCCTCCGGCAGTGTCAAGCAAGCGCTCAAGCTCGCACAGCGATCTCTCGGCCGCCTCCGCCTCGCGCGTTGACGACGCCAGTGCAACCAGCACCGCACTCGTTATTTCGATATTTTCCATATAGTTAAGTCTCCTCACTCACAAAAAGAGGCAAGTAATGCACACCACGAATGGCGACATTGCTTGCCTGCATTTTTTCGGTTTTATTTCCCGCTCGTCTCGAGTCTCTTCTTGAACTTATCGACACGTCCGCCGGAATCCACGAATTTCTGCTTACCCGTGAAGAAGGGATGGCACTTGGAGCAGATATCAACTCTGATCTCTCCGCCCTTGGTGGATCTGGTCTTCACAGTTTCGCCGCAAGCACATCTGATTACGGTCTCTTCGTACTGGGGATGGATACCTTCCTTCATTTTTTAACACCTCGCTTTACGGTAAAATGACTATAACACACATTACCAAAGAATTATATCATACATCTTGGACTTTTGCAATAGTTTTTTTAAATTTTTTTGAGTTCCCGACGTTATTTCAATATCCGGCGCGCTTCGATGTAGTAACGCTTGTCCTCGGCGTGCCCCATTGAGAAGGTTTTGCGCGGCAGCGCGCCGTCAAGCTCGACTGCCCGGAACAGCCCGGACTTGGCCATTCCGTCGAAAAGCAACCCCACGCAGCCGCCCTTGGCAAGCGCTGCGACATTGTCCTCGCCGTGAATATAGTCAACCTCACACTCCGGGTGCGCGGCGGCAAGCCCGTCAAGAAAGCTCTGCACCGTGCCGACGGTAAGGCTTGATACCGGATGCTCGCAGACAAGCTCGCCACGGACGTCGTCGTAGCAGTATCTTATAGTCTGCGGCGCTTCCCCTCCCTCAAGCGAGCGCAGATATGCGTCAAGCCCGGCGATAAGCGCGCGCGGTTCAATGCCTGTGACAGTGCGGTAAATGGGCTCGAAATCGAGCGCGTCGTCGTGAATGTTGACAAGCTCGGCTAGCGCGTAGCGCGCCGGATGTGCGGCGGCCTCCTCGGCGCCGATTCGCGCCTTGAGGCTTTCGTAAACCGTCTTGGCCGTTGCCAGCGAGTGGTTACCGTCGCCGACTGCGATGGTCAGCCCGCCCTCGCCCGAGAGCGCCGACACTGCCGCGGTCAGCTCATCCGCACGCGAGCCGTCGACGAACCAGCCGCGCACGTGTCCGCCGCCCGCCATGAGATCAAAATCGTAGGCCGGGCGAAGCACGCCGCGCTCATCCGCGAGCGGCTCGATGACAGACTTCTCCGGGTCGTCGATAAGCAGCATGATGTGCGGCAGCTCGATGGACGCGCTCTCGCGTATGCGCACGCGCGGAGGTATGCGCTCAGGAACCGTCCCCTCGGTGGCACGCACCGGCGTGAGTGCGCCGCGGTGCCAGTCATAGCACTCGAGGTCGACCGCGCCGACAAGCCCGCGCCGCACCCGTCCGTCGGACTGCGTGCGCTCGAGGTATATGTAGGTCTGCGGGTGCTCGTGCAGCACGCCGCAGAGGTATTCCGTCATGTGCCGCGATATTTCCGGCAGCAGCTCGTCCTGGCGCGAGAGGTATGCCTCGGGGAGAATCAGGTCAAGCGTCGAGGGCGCGTCCCCGACAAAGCGGCGAACCGCCTCCCAGTATTCCGGCTGGCTCGTGAACTGGTCGCACGCGACGACAGCCCAGCGTTCACCATCCGTATGGCTGAAATCCGGCAGCAGTATGTCCGCCGGGACAAAACATGGCTTCATAATTACGGGTTTACCGGTCACAACGGCGAATTTTCCGCGGCACACCGGCGTCCTTTCATTTTTTCTTAATTTTACACCATATTGCAGAAAAAATCAATATGTTTTTTCTTCAATATGGTTGCATACGCAACTAATATATGATATAATGTGTGTCAGTAACAAAATACACGAGAAAAGAAGGGATAGTTTATGATGGGACCTCCCCCTATGGGCCCTGGCGAATCAAAATATGAGCGCGTCGCGCCGCCGACCGGCATCGGTGACCTGCCGCGGTATCTGCGCGAGCTGCTCGGCGGCTTTTTCTACCGGCTGTTCTACATCTTCGGCCTTGTCTGGAAGGCGGGACCGTGGATACTGTTCATGATGTGCTTCATCGCGCTGTTTGAAGGTGTGATGCCCGTCGTCGGATCGCTCATCTCAAAGAACATACTGAACCAGCTGCAAACCGACTATCAGCTGTCGACCGGCGGCGAGTCGCTTTCGGAGTTTATCGGCTCGTCCGTTTTCGTGCTGCTGATAATTCTGTTTTCCTACCGCATACTCTACCGCGTCATAATCCGCATTTCCAACGCCGTGACGCGAATTGCCGGTGAGAAGGTGGTGCGCTACGTCAAGCTCGAGATAATGAACAAGGCCAAGACTCTCGACCTCGCCTCCTTCGACATTCCCGACTTTTACGAGAAGCTCGAGAACGCCAACCGCGAGGCCGGCAACCGCCCCATTTCAATACTCAGCTCAACGTTTTCGGTCGTCAGCACAACCATCAGCCTCGTCAGCTTCATTGTTATACTTGCGACCGCGCCGGGCATGTGGTGGACGGCCATAGTCATCGCCGCGATGGCTGCGCCGTCGGCGGTCATCAACTTCATATACCGCAAAAAGAACTTTAACTACATGCGTTTCCGCTCCAAGGATCGCCGCCAGATGAACTACTACTCCGGCCTGCTCGTCAACAAGGACATGGTCAAGGAAATCCGCATGTACGACCTTTCCGACACCTTCATCGAGCGCTACGACAACGTTTTCTCGCACTACTACGCAGGCCTGCGCCGCCTGATACTTGAGGAAAGCGTGTGGCACGTCGTCATCGCCGTCATCTCTGCGCTGACAAACTGCTTCTGCTACGCTATGATAGCGCTCGGTGTGTTCCGCGGGCTGTTCAAAATCGGTGACTACTCGCTCTACACCGGAGCGCTGTCCAGCATTGCGAACAACGTGACCTCGCTCATCTCCATCTCCGCTACCATTTATGAGGGCACTCTGTTCATAGACAACCTCATCGCGTTCATGAAGGAAAAGCAGACCGTCGTACCTATAAAATCCGAGCCGGAGCCGGTCGCGCACAACGTGCCGCACACCATCGTTTTCGACAACGTCAGCTTTGCCTACCCCGGCACCGAGCGCATGGTGCTCAAAAATATCAACCTGACGCTGCGTCCGGGTGAGACGGTGGTGCTGGTCGGCCTCAACGGCGCGGGTAAGACCACGCTCATCAAGCTGCTCACCCGTCTCTACGACCCGACCGAGGGGCGCATTCTGCTCGACGGGCGCGACATACGCGAGTACGACATAAAGCAGCTTTACAGCATGTTCGGAATCATATTCCAGGACTTCGGCAAGTACGCCGTCAGCGTCACGGACAACATTCATTTCGGCGACATTTCGAAGCCCATTGACCCCGAGGAGATACGCGAGGCCGCCGTGCAAAGCGCGGCTGACGAGTACATATCACACCTTCCGAACGGCTATGACACGCCGCTCATGCGTATTTTCGAGCAAAACGGAATCGAGCTGTCAGGCGGTCAGTGGCAGAAGCTGGCCATCGCGCGTGCCTTTTACAGCGACTCCGACATTCTCATTCTCGACGAACCGACCGCCGCGCTCGACCCCATGGCGGAACAGGAAATATTCAATCAGTTCGACCGGCTGCGCAAGGACAAAACGACCATTTTCGTCTCGCACCGACTCTCAAGCGCCACGGTGGCGTCCAAGATCGTCGTGCTTGAATACGGTCAGATTATCGAGGAAGGCGACCACAGGCAGCTGATGGAAAAGCGCGGCCGCTATTACGAGCTGTTCTCGACCCAGGCTCGCCGTTACCTCGGCGAGAACGAAAACGGCGAGCTCGGCCACAGCGAGGAGCTATTCCGCCGCCCCGACGGCAACGGCGCGCAGGACGGAAGCGGCACTCCCGGCAGTCGCACTGCCCCGCCCCGCCGGAGCAGACCGCCGCGCGACGATTCTCCGCGTCCGGAATAAAAATATAAGCTTAAAGCATCACCGCGCAATTGCACCATCGGAATTACGCGGTGAAGCTTAAAATGGCGTCCGAACGGACGCCATTTTAAGCTTGTTTATCTTTCACGCCGCACTTCTGTGCGAACCTCGTCGGCGGAATCGACCTTGATGTAATGGTAGCGGCAGTCGAGGTAGGACTTGTTCTCCTCGACGCGGCGCACCATCTGGTCATGAACACGGTCGCGCAGATCCTCAAGCGCCTTGCGATAAGGCAGGTCGGGGTTAGGGTAGAGGGGTCCGTCGAGATATATGACAGGCTTTGAGTGCCCGTTGAGCCGCTTGCGGTAGACGGTGGTCTTGACATAGCACGGCGCGCCCAGCTTGACCGGATAGTGGAACGAAATGCTCGGGAAGTTGCGTATCTTGTTGTACTTCGGCCATATGTGCGCCTCCGGGAAGATGACTATGGGGCAGCCCTCCTCGTAAAGCTGATTTATGCTCTCAAGAAAGTTGACGTAATTATTCTTTGTAGACGGCGTCGGCAGCACGCCGAGCATACGGACGAGCGTCTTTATTCCTTTTATGCTTATAACATCCGGGTGCGCGACGGTATAACACTGCCGCGGGTAGGAAGAAATCGGCGCGCTGACAGCGTCCGTCAGCATGGAGGTATGGTTGCTGTAAATAAAGTAGCCGCGGCTGCAATCCTTGCGGTGACGGAGCACCTTTTTGTTTTTTATCGGAATGCGCGCAAACAGCTTCTCACCGACCGAAACGTTGACCACAAGAAAGTGGTAAACAAGAGGTCCCAGAATCCGGTAAACCGGGCTCTTGGGGAGATATTCAAAGTCGTCGGGGGTTTTCTGTGTTTCTATATTGGTATTGGCGAAGTCGTCATTGACCTCGTCGTGGTAATAGTAGTAATATTGCTTTCTTTTAATCAGCTTCATTTACTGACGCCCTCCGGCAATTATCCTGTCGTTCTCGTCTGGTTCGCGTTTATTATATCATGTTCCGAGCCCGAACACAATACATACTCCGAAAATATAGGCAGCGCCGCCTGCAGGCGGCGCTGCCTCTCGCCATGACTTATCTCTTAGGCTTGACCGCAATCCATATCTGGCAGTAATAGTTCGGGTCCGAGACATCCGTCGAGGGGTAAACCTCAAGCTCGACTCCGTTTCCGTACTCGTAATTGCTCTGCGGGAAGAACTCGCTGCATATGCGCTTGTAGGTCTCGCGGAAGGCGTCCGGCATACGCCCGCGGCACTCGAATACCGCGTAAATGTTCTCGGGAACGGTGACAAGCCCGAGCCCGCAGTCCGCCGCGAGCGGCTCGCCGTTATGCTCTGCGCCTATGGCGTAAGGAAAGGCGGAGTTTGCCATCTCGCCTGAGAAGCATATGCCGAGTATTCCGCCCATGCGCTCGGGACTTCCATACCGGCAGAGCTTCTCAAACACCCCGGCCTCCGTGCACTCGCGCCAAAAGGCCGATATGTCCGCCGTGGCGGTATCTCCCTGCGGCTTGTTGACCAGCTTTCTCTTGCAGACGACCGTCATCGGCCCCATTTTTTCGATTCTGTAATCCATTGTACTGCCTCCGTTATGGCACTATTATACCTCACCGCCGGGCGTCTGTCCTGACTTTCCGCGCGGTGAGGTGCATGATTATAGCCCCGTTATTTGCGTCGGCAAAGCAGGTTGAGCAGCACGTAGACACCGACGGCAAGCACTATTGCCGCGGCGAGAATTATGTACATAGTCCCGGTGCCGACCTGGTCGCCGAAAAAGTATAGGTTGCAGTCTATCCCGTCCTTTATCTTCCCGATGACCTCCGCCGGGAAACCCTTAGCGGCCATCTCGCGGTAAACGCCCGCCATGGCGTGATTGCGCAGCAGCGCCGTGCCGTACGTTCCGGGCAGGAAGGAAAGCACCTTCTGAAGTCCGTCGGAAAAGTTTGAGATGGGCATGTATGCGCCGCACACAAAACCGTAGCCCGCGCTCACCACCGTACCGACGGCGGACGCCTGCCCGCTCGTTTTAAGCATGCAGTTGACGCACGATGCGAGCGCCGTTCCGAACAGCGTCAGAAGCAGCACGTCCAGCGCGACGTAAAGCACGTCGGCGAGCGTCATGTACCACCCCTTGACGGCCAGGTAAACGAGACTTGCGCCGTATGCGGTAAAGCTGATGATCAGCGTCGAGACGGCAGAGGCCACAAAGTAGCCAATTGCCAGCGTCGGCCTCCGCACGGGCGTCACGGTAAGGTCGCTCAAAGCTCCCGTGACCTTGTCGTTTATCATGAGCAGATTGGCGCAGAACGCCACCGTAACACAGCTGACGGCAAGCAGCGAGGAGGCGAGCTGCCCGGCAACCGTAGCGTCGATAAGTGATTCGTCAACGTCAAAGCTCTGCGGCATGGCCGAAACAAAACTGTCCCTGTAAATACCCGCGAGAAAGGTTGCGTAAAGCACGAGCAGTATCAGCGGCGTGATGAGAGACGTGAAAAACGATCCCTTGTCCTTGAAAAACAGTTTTATGTTGCGTGAAATAAGATTTCCGAGTCCTGTCATAAAACTCACCCCTCACATTTTCTCGGAAGCGCCGCCGAGCGACCTTCCGGTCACGGCAAGGAAAACATCGTCCATGCCGCCCTTGGTTATCTCGTAATCGCAGAACAGCTCCGGATGGTCGATTATCAGCCGCGTCGCCGTCGCCGTGTCTGGGACAGACACGCGGAACGCGTCGCGTATCTCCTCATACGGCATACCAAGCGTGCGCACCTGCGCCTCGCTCACACCGTACATTGTAATGAAGTCACCCGTGTATGTATTTTTGAGCGCAAGCGGCGTTCCCTCGGCCGATATGCGGCCATGGTCGAGAATGACGACGTAGTCGGCGTCCGCCGCCTCCTCCATGTAGTGAGTTGTGAGAAAGACGGTCATATTCTCCCGCTCGCGCAGGTCCGACACAACGTTCCAGAGCAGCTTGCGCGTCTGTGGGTCAAGGCCTGTCGTGGGCTCGTCGAGTATCAGTATTTCGGGACGGTGCAGCAGCGCCCGAGCGATGTCGATGCGGCGGCGCTGTCCGCCCGACAGCTTGCCGACGGTGCGCCCGAGCAGCGGCTTCAGCTCAAGCAGCTCCGTCAGCTCGTCAAGCCGCTCGGAGAACTGCCTGCCTGTGATACCGTACAGTGCGGCGCGGCTGCGGAGATTGTCCCGCACGCTCAGCGGCTGGTCAAGCACGGAATTCTGAAAGACAACGCCCAGTCTGCGCTTGATGCCCTCAAGCCCGTGGTCGATATCCGTACCGCAGATGGTAACGTTGCCGCTGTCCTTTTTCAGCTGACCGCACATTATGGAGATGGTCGTCGACTTTCCCGCTCCGTTGACTCCGAGAAAGGCAAACAGCTCCCCGGCTCTGACGTTAAAGGACAGATCCTGTACCGCCTCCACGTCCCCGAACGACTTGTTCAGGTGTTCTATTTCAATTATGTGATCCATATGTCCTCCCGACATCGCGCTATACGGTAGCGCGCGATATATAACGGATGGCATTATACAACGTCCGCCGCGAATTGTCAAGGGATTAACAAAAATTCTCGCCTGAATAGCAAAAAAACGAGACGGACAACCCGTCCGTACCGATTTTTGTTTCTTATACTTGCTCATTCTCTGCGGTGTCGCCGTCGTCCCATATTTCTTTGGCCATGCGGAAACTCTCCTCCGTTTTACTTTATCGCACCGCCGTCGCGGAGCCATTTTTCAAGATTTCTGTCGTTCGTCACCGATGTACGAAGTCCGTCCATAACATTTGCACCCGGCTCGGCGGCCCTTATGACCGACACCGACGTCGGGACGCCGCTGCTCCCCGAGGCGCAGAACGGCAGAACCGTTTTGCCGTACAGGTCGCAGGTGTCAAGAAATGTGTTTGTGATGCGCGGCATAGTTCCCCACCGGACATAATACCCGATTAAAACCGTGTCGCATTCGGAAATGTCGACGCGCCCGCACCCGATTGCCGGACGCGCTGCAGAATCTTACACAGAACGCAGGCCAGCGCGCAAATAAGTGCCGCGACGATAAATAACTTATTTTTTCTCATGATAACCTCCCTACAGCTATCAGATCTGTCCTGCGGGCTTACACAACCGTCGTTATCAAACACTTCCGCATGACGTGCTCCTCCTCGTGCAGTGGGTTTGCAGTCGAAATAAGCACGCCACACGAATCTCTGACCGGGATTCGGGGCAGATCGTATTTCGACAGTAGTATATCATAAAATTTGCAGAATGCAAAGCCCGCCGGGAGAGGTCTTAGACTCTCTCCCGGCGGGCTGTTTTGCGTTATTTCACAGTTTACCGATCCGAATCTCCGGTTGAGGCCACGCGGCCGCCTGCTTTTTCATCTCGGCAATCCGGCTGATTCCGTCCGATGCTCCCGCGGTGAGCAGTGAGCAGTTCGCGGCCAACGTTCCCAATTTCATGGCAGCGTCCAGCGAATATCCCCGGAACGCGCCGAGCAGTACGCCGGAACAAAAAGCATCACCCGCTCCTGTGGTTGAAGCAATAGCCTCGCGCGGCACACCATAAACTGTCAACCTGACGTAATTGCCCTGCGCGTCAACACCGTAGCTCGCCAGTTTGGAGTGAATCACCACCCACTCACCGACGCCGCACCCGCGCAGCGCACGGAAAACCTCCGGCAGATTGTCCTCGATAATGCCTCCATCGTCCGACAGCCGTGTTCCCGTCGTACGCTCGGCTTCGAGCTCGTTGATAATGCAGTAATCCGTATACCTCAGCGCCGGTATGACAGTGTCGCGAAAGCGCGTGCTGTTCCTGCTGACAATGTCGATAGATGTCTTGAGTCCGCGCGCCTTCGCGCCTGCCAGCAGACGCGCCATTTTTGTACCGTATTCCGCATCCGGGGCGTCAAGAGAGCGAAGCAGAAGTATGTAGCCGATGTGGAGCAGTCCCTCGTATTCGTCAAGCTCGAGACAACTCTCGTCAAAGAGTTCATTCGCCCCCGCGAACTGAAAGAATGTGCGCGTATTGTTCTGCTTTTCGTACATAACATCGGTAAATGACGTCTGCCCGCAGATTTTTATGCCGCTGACGTCGACGTTTGGGTAAGCGCCGAGCGTGTCCAGTATAAAGCGACCCTGTTTGTCGTCGCCGACGAGGCCCGCAGCGTACAGCGGAAGTTCCGGATCCATTCGCGCGAGGTCCTGTATGCAGTTGCAGACAAGCCCGCCCGGTGACAATGACACCTCACGAATGTTTGTCAGTGTGGACGGCGCGGGATAGTCGTCAAGACATTTGAGCTGATCCGCTATAATGTTTCCCGCACAGATTATACCTTTCTTTTTCATCTTTTGACCTACTCCAAAATAACAGCCACCGCGGCATGCGCAGGTACGGTCAACCGTACCTCACGACCGAGCAGTGTAACCTCAACATCCTCACACGGCCGCTCGACATTATCGACTGCGCAGGCACAATTCAACTCCCACGCGGCACTGATGTGCGCGACAGCCGGGCTGTCTCCGCGATTGAGTAGGCGCACAACCACGCCTTCTCCCTTCTCCGCCGCCTTGACGGCGACAAGCTCGAGACTGTCCGACTCAAATCGGGTCTTCAGCAAAGCTCCGCTCAGCGGCAGAGCCCCTGTGTGCGGGACAGGCGGTGCGCTGGTATAGATCGGCGGGTGTGCGAGCACAGTGTTGAGCCGGACGGCCTCAGCTGTCGAGTGAACGACGCCGACACACAGGCTCATGCGGTGCTGTCCGAGCTCGGGGAACGGGTCGGGGTCGTAGCTGCTGCGGAGCAGTGTGACCGAACCCACGTTATCCCACGCGCGGTAAGCATATTTCGAGTCGCTGCAAAGCAGTATGTCAGCGCCGCCGTCACCGCACAGCCGAAATCCGCCTGTGCAGGGCACGTCATGAGCAAGTGTGGGGCGATCAATGTCGCCCATCGGAATATCGCTTCGGCTGTGCCGCACGTCATAAGCCACCGGGACAGCAAAGCGCAGCTGCGGCACGAACGCGCCCTCAACCGGAGTCTCAAGCCAGTCGCAGCACACGTCGAATATGAGCCCCCTGCCGTGCTTCGGCAGCCGCACCGTCACTTTAAGCTTTGAGCGCGAGAAACCAATCTCATAATCAAGCTCGGACTGCAAGTCATTGAATCGTTCGCCGAGGCGGCGCACGGCGCAGCTTTCATTGAGGTTTTCACACGACATAATCTCACCGACACGCCATGACGTCATACCGTGACGCGGATTTTCGCGTATCAGCTGGAACATCGCAGCGGGACGTTCGATAAGCCGGCAGCCGGTCTGTTTGTCGGTAAGCGACACAATTTCCATCGTCCGGCTGTCAAATTCGGCGCGGATAAACTCGTTTTCAAGCACCTGCGGGGCGTCAGTTATCGTATCGCGACGCTGAAATACAAAATAGTTCGGCTCCGGCTCGGCGGGATAGTCTCCGTTTGAGACAATGTATGTAGCATACCCCAGAGGGGGCAGCGTTGCGTCGACCAACAGCTTCGAGTAGGTGTGCCGCCAATAATTCTGGCGCTCGAACACAACCGCAAATGGAACCTCGACTCCCTCACCGTCAGTCACGCGTATGTTGGACGCCTTGTAAGGAAAGTCCCAGACCATCAGCTCAACCGGCTCGCGGCGCTCATACACTGTGGGGTTGAAAATGTGATAGGCCCTTACTCCTCCGCATCCGCGTTCGGCAGCTGAGAAGCGGAACATGTTTCGGTAATCCGAAAGGCAGCCGACACCACCGCCCTCAGAGCACGTGGCGCCTGCGGGCGAGAACGCTATTTTCGACGTGTCGATATTGTCAGCCAGCGTGCGCATGGCCGAGTTGACCTGCGCCTGTGCGTACGCCATAGACTGCTGAAACTGCCCGAGTGCATACTCACGCGTTTCTATCATACCGGAGCCCGGCAGTATGTCATGAAACTGCGAAAACAGTACCGGCAGCCACCCCTCACGCATAACGTCGGGCTGCTGCGGCTTGCCGAGCGCGCCCCGGACAAGCGCTGTGACCGTCTCGGCGTCGCCAAGCCGCACCTCTGCCACCTTGTTAGCCATCTTTATACGCGACTGCGAACTGTAACAGCCGGTAAACACAAAATTCTGCTCCTCATTCCCGACGAGCGGATAACTGTCGGCCAGCTTTTCCAGCTCGTCAAAAAGCGCACAGTGGGTACTGAATATCAGCGTCGGCATAAGCGGCCAGCTGCCAACGTCAATTATCGACTCAATATCGGCGCGCGTCGGTCCGCCGCCGTGGTCGCCTACGCCGTACAGCTTGGCGATATGCCGCAGCTCCGGCGCAATGTCGGCGCACTGAAGCGCCGTGTCGGTAAAGCAAGCGGGCGATATGTTGCCGAGATAACCCATAGCGTCCTGGTACACGAGCATTGTGCGCCCCGACGGCGCGCGCCAGCGGTAGACCTGTCGCAGATCACACCCGCGGCAATGATAATACCTGTCAACCCCGACGCTGCCCAGTATCTCGGGCAGGTTCAGACTGTGCCCGAATGTATCGGGCTCAAAATCAAGCCGCAGTGTGTCGGGTGAAATGTCAAGCAGGCGGGCAAGGTACTCCCTTGTATACAGCGTCTGACGTATGAGCGACTCGAGTGACGACATGTTTTTGTCGCCCTCCACCCATGTCGACGCCGTGACCTCAAAGCGTCCCTCTCGCACGCGCTGCTTTATCTCCTCGAGCATATCAGGCGCGAGCTGCTCGATCACACGGTAAACCGACGCCTGCGACTGTGAAAACTTATACTCCGGGTAGTCTCGCATGAGGTCAAGCATGGTGCGCATAGTGTCGATAGTGACAATGGCAGTCTCCTGATAACCCCAGCGCCAGTTCATATCAATGTGCGCGTGTGCAATGCAGTGAACGTTATACGCCTTTATCTCAGGGGACAACGCCGACAGATTCTGCTCCATTGCGTACGCGTCGTCAAGCGTCAGTGTCCCCTGAATCTTTTGGCGTTCGAGCAGCTGGTCAACCTCCCCGTCAATGACGCCGTCATATATGTGACCGCGCACGGCGGACAGATTATACACACTTCTGAGCTCTGAATATATCCTGAGTGCCGGGCCGCGGGAATCGGCTCCCTTCCCTATGCGTTGCAGTTTAGTTGCAATATTCATGTTCTGTCCTTTCGTTTCGTCGCCTTAAGGAAGGCGCTTTATACGCGGGTCGGTGAATATGTCAAGCTCGTCGTGGCTTGTGGTGGAAAATTCGGAGATTACGGCACCTTCAGAGCCTGCCGTGAACCAGTGGCGGGTATCGGGCATTATTGTGTACTGCTCACCCGGCGTCAGCCTGATCTCGTGAAACACGGTATAGTACCCGCGCGCCTCTTCCTCCGGCAGGTGTATTGCACGCCCCCGCGTAGGCTCGCCCTCAACATAGAGATACACCTCGCCCCAACGGCAACGGAAGGTCTCCTGCTTGCCTTTGTAGCCAATGTCGGGAAGCGGAGCGTGGCGGTGCTCAGGGCAGGTCTGCCCCGGAAACAACACCATTTCCTTGGCGCAGTATATATCAGTGTTGATGTATACAACCAGCTCAAGCCCTGTCTTCTCAAGCTCTCCGAGGCCGAAATCGGCCACCTCTATGTTATCGAGCTCCTTCCGTGTCATGACTATGCCCGCACGGCGGTAATAGTCCTCCGCAAGAGCGGCGGCTTTGTTTTTGTCCATTTTGTATATTCCTCTCTGAAATTATTTGAATTTTACCCGAGCCACCACCGGACAATGGTCGCTCCCCTGTATCACAACGCCGTCGGCAACCGTCTCGTGCGTCTTCACCTCAAGTGTATCAGTTGAAACGTAAATGTGATCGATTATGTCGCCGCCATTGACGGTCGGCATACGGCAGATTTTGTGGGCAGTTGAAGTTCTGGTGTCGGCACCCATTGTAGCCACCTTCATGGCGTCGCGCATAAAGACGGAATTGTCCATCGCTTCAAGCTCAACAGCGCCTACATCCGCGTTCCAGTCGCCGCACACAATGACTGGAATATCCGCATAGGTACGCCGCAATGTCGTGATGAGTGAAAGTATCGTATTGCAATCGTTTTTTCGATACTGCACACCCTCGACCGAGTTGCTTGATCCCTTGTCGTAGGTGTCGCTGATAATAGTAAGATGCGTACTCATAACCGCGAAACGCCGGCCGTCGCTGTTTCGGCTGAAGACCGCCCAGCTGACCCCCCACGGAATAACGCCCTCACGGAATCGGGTAAATCCGCTTTTTACCAAAGTAAGATCATTCTTGCGGTAAAGCATCTGCTGATACATTTTGTCGTCATTAACTCCGGCAAATGTCACACGCTCATAGCCATCCATAAGCGGATACAGTGCCGTCATCTGACGCGGACGCGCTTCCTGAAGGCAAATTACATCCGCGTCAAGCCTGGCATACGTCTCGGCAAGGCAATGCATACGGTAAACTGTGTCCCTTGTGTCATCAAAAAGCACATTGCTTGATACTACGCTAAGCGTTTCGTCGTCCTGCGCCACAGATGCGAGCGGGGCGGCAGTAGCGCACATAATGAGCGTCAGAAAGAGACAGACCATCTTCAATGATTTATTCATATTCTGCAATTTCCCGTTCTCATTTGCGTTTGCACCGCCGCACAACAACCGCGGTGCCAAACAGCGCAATCGGCAGTAGCGCCACCGCCGCAACCGAACCGCAGCCGCCCTGCTTGCCTGTATTCGCAGCCGTAGTCGTGTCCTTGGGCGTTGAATCGGGTGCGGGGGGCGCAATTTCGGGAGTTGTGGACGTCGGCTCTGTATTTGTGCCCGGCGTTGTTACAGGCTCAGTCACAAGCGGAGGCAGCGTTTCCTCGGGTGTGGTCTCACCGTCAACAACTGTCGTCACTTTGGACGCGTCATAGCTCAGATCCTCCATATTGACGGCATACATCGGCCCTATCGCAAACGTAAGTCCTTCCGGCTTCGAGCGCATGACAAAGCCTACATAGTTCAGCCTTGTTCGGTCGCACGAGCCACCGTCATCGATCATGAAGTCGTCCAGCTTCAGCAGATATTCGTTCCATCCGCGGTCGAGACGGGCATAGTCATAGTTGATGGTAGGAACCATCGCCTTGTCGTAATAAAAATTCAGGGCGCTCTCCTCGGTGTCGCGGTTGCCGCCCGAGCACAGCTCAATGCCGTCGCCATTGTTGTCGTACAGCATGGTCTCGTCAGAGACGTAGATCCAGACGTATATGTACTGCTTGCCCGAAATATCGAGGCTGTCGGCGGCCATGGCGGGCACTATTCGTACCGCCTTGGACGCCTGGGTTGTGTTGCCCACGGTGATCTCCTTCGTGAGCTGCATGGCGGAGTCCCTGACTGAATAAACGCCCTCCGGAATATCCGGAACTTCGGGGGACAGCGCATCGGTGGCGGTGATGCCGAGCGTCAGCATTGACAGCATCAAGGTAAGCATCAAAACAACAGACAGAATTTTTTTCATGGTTGACCTCCGGTTTATAATTTTATTTTTTAGGGTTTCTGATCTTCACCGTATCAGACACTGTGATATTATAGTGTCGGGCAAACTCCTCCGCTTCTGCCACAGTAGCGGGGTCCGCCACCTGATACAGATGGTGAGCATCACAGCCAATCACAGCCGTGTTGCCGGTTGCGGCAGCCATTCTCCAGAACCTGTCGCATGGATAGTTGCGCTTTTGTTCCAAGCCGAGGCAGTTGATCTCGAGCGGAATGTCAAGTTCAAGACAACCGCGTGCAAGTCTTGTCATATGCAGGTGGTATATTTCGTTGTCGGGCGTGTAGTTGAGCAAGTCCGGGTGCGCAAGATAGCTGAATTTTCCCGTGGACAGCCCCTCGAGCACCTGATCTACGTATCGCCCGAGCTTTGCCGCGTCCTCAGTGGGAGCGGGATTGTAGCTCCCTTCCTCGTTGCCGATGTAGTGCTGCCCCATTATCAGATAGTCGTAATCATATTGTCCTATGAGCGACAGCATGTCGTCAAACAAATCAGGGTAATACTCGGCCTCAAAGCCGATAAGTATTTCAATTCTGTCGCTGTACTCCCGCCGCAGAGCCTCAAGCGAGCAGATATAATCCTCAAGATCGCACTTCCAGATGCGAAAACGCGACTCGTGGCCGTCCGGAAACGGCATGGGCACATGGTCGGAGAAACCCAGAATTTCAAGTCCCCGCTCTATTGCGCGTTCGATATAATCACGCTCATTTTCGGTGGCGTGATGACAGCGAAAAGTGTGTGTGTGGTAGTTTGCTATCATCGTATCAGTTGTAACTCGCCGCGATCGACTCCACCAGCGTCTCGAGTGTCTTGTTGATTGTGGACATCTGCCGCTTGTAAGCCGACGCGAGGTCGGTGGAATATGAGGTGTTGAGCGTACGCATCATGGCACCAGCCGGACGGACAGCAAGATAACCGATGTCATAGCGCAGCGTGCTTATGATAATGTCAAGCGATATGGTTGACTCCACGTCCTTACTTATCTGCCCCTGAAGGTTGAGCTCGTAGTATGCCGGTGTCAGCACGTTTTTACTCTCGGCTCCAAGCGTATCAAGTACGTAACCCGTCATATCGAGTTTGAGATTGGACATCGGAACCACCAGAACTGCCGCGACATTAGCGTTTATTGTGTGGTGGTAGCCGTCCTGCGCCTCATCATACTTTGGCATTGGCAGTATGCCGAAATCGGAATCCATCCCGCGCATATCCTCAGCCGAGTGCAACTCACCGTAATAAAACAGTGCTCGGTTTGACATAAAAATATCGTCCATTACGCTGTATGCCTGATTATTGGCATTCACGTTGTAAGAAAGCGTTTTGTCGTACAGCAGCTGGGCGGATTTGTTCAGCAGGTTGACACAGCGCTCGGAGTAAAGCGTCATCTCGGGCACGTCGTCGCCGTTTTTGGTCGCATACCTGACACCGCCCGCAATTGGCAGTGTGCTCGCCATGGTCGCAAAGTACACAAGCCCGTATTGGTCATTCAGATCGCGCACACCGTTGCCGTCAAGGTCGTCGGCAACCACCGATGACATGGTGTACATGCGGTCAAGCGTCCACTGCTGGTCACGCACAAGGTCGTATACATTCGGGAACTCGGTATGCTGGGCGAAAATCTGCTTGTTGAACAGAACCGTCGATATTGAGCGCTTGTACATAGTGCCAATATCCCCTGTCAGACAGAAATTTTTGTGATTGACGGACAGGTCGGCGACACAGTTTGCGTCCCACCAGGGCGCGGTCATATCAAGCGTATCCATAGTGTTGAGCTCAACGGCATGTCCGTTTTCCGCCAGCATAAAGCTGAGCAGGCAGTTGACGTTGGCAATGTCATACAGATCCTCTCCGGACGTTATCGCCATAACGAGGTCGTTGCAGTTTGTGTATGCCTCGGCGTGGGTTATCTCGATTCTGATGCCGAGCTGATCCTCGACAAAACGCGAGCGCTTGTATACCGCGTCATTGACGACTCCGCCGTCCGGGCCGGTGCTGCACTGCCAGTCGCTGTCTGACCAGGCGGCATTCTTAGGATAAGCATACACACGGAAAGGCTGATTCCCATAGTCAAGTCCCTGCGGCACATTGGCCGTGTAGCTTGTCGAGGTGTCAGCAGGCGTTCCCGTGACGCTGGTGGACGCAGGTGTAGTTGTGGTGTCGCCGCCATTTACCGGTGTTGTACAGGCCGCGGCAAACGGGAGACACAACAGCAGTACCATCAAAAGTACCGTCGGACGCATGTTGAGTTTTCTCATGGCAAACCCTCCTGAAAATATTTATTTTATTTTTTTACTTTTTCTTCCTCTAACAGTAACCGCCGTGGCCGCTCCGACACACACCGCAGAAAACGGAGCCGCCGTAACCGCTCCGCCGCAGCCACCGGGCGGTTCAATCCGGGCGTCAGTGGACGTTGTCACCGCAGTGTCACCACCTGTCGACGGTGGGACGGTCGTCACCGCAGGGGGGGTGGTATCCGTTGTAGTGATGGCGGACGTTCTGACTAAATCCTCCATATTCACGGCGTATATCGTGCTGACGGCATAAACGACCTCCTTGCCGCCGGTATTGTCCGCCGTTCGGAAATAGATACGTATGTAGTTGACGCCCGAAAAATCGCAACCCTGCGTCGGGTCGCCCGACTTGTTCGTGACCTGACTGAAGTAACCAATGGGCACCAGAAACTCATTCCACCCTGACTTCAGCCTGCCATAAATTCCGCAAAGCGAGCCGCTGCCTCGGTTGATGTAAATCGCATTTTCATTGACGTCACAGGTACCGCCCGAGCACAGTTCGAACGACTCTGCCCCCACGCTTCCGTCAAGCGAGGCGTCCGAAATGTACAGCCAGAAGTAGACATACTTTTTCGACGAAATATCCACGCTGCCGCCGCTGACAGGCGGCTCGAGCCTAACCAGCTGCTTTGCTCCGCTCGCGGTCGCCGAGCCCGAGCAGGCGTTGTCCGTCATGGCGACGGCACCGCTGCCTGTACGGTACTTCCCCTCGGGAATGACGACTGATATATTGCTGTCCGCAGCCATGACGCGACCGAGCCGGACGTCAGCGCCGCCGGATGCGTCCTTAGTATACCAGCGCAGCGTCAGACGACATATGTTCATAATGTCGCACACGCCCTCATATGACGAGCTGTCGTACATGTATCCCGAAATTCTGAAATCCGGAATGTAAATGAACACGGTATTCCAACCGTTCTTAAGGCCGTACTTAGCGAGATTGACCGACAGCTCCCTCACCCGCTCTTTCGGCGACGAGCTGACGGTAAATGCGCAGTTGTCGGACAAGCGGGATATATCTCCGACGTACACCTCGGCGCACACATAGAAATAGTTGCCGAGCCCGAACGCCGGAACCTCGGCGCTGATTTTCAGCTCACGTCCGCCGGTAAGCGCGGCGTCGGAAAAGTCATGGATCAGCTCGCCCGGCAGTTCCCCGCGACCGTGTTCCGCGCTCACAGGCAAACACGGTAGGCACAGACATCCAACCATGAGCACCGTCATCACAAAAGGCCATATTTTTCTCATAAAAGCCCCTTTCCGCCCGAACATCATTTCAGAGCATGTGTTATTTTTCGTTTTAATTATACCGCAGTCAATTAATAAAGTCAATATACTAATTGCCGAAAATCAGGCCTGTTTTTTATACAATTTGACTGACACAGTCTCACGTCTCCCCGTCAAACAGCTCACGGAGCAGGCAGCACGCCCCGCCAACCAGCGGCGCGTCCTCTCCGAAGCCGGAATGAATCACCCGCACCTTGGTGTGGCTCGCGGCCAGAATATGGCTGTTGACAAAACCCTCTATTCTCTCAAGGCACTCCACCGGCAGGTAATATCCCTCATGTCCTATAATTATGCACTCGGGATTGAGCAGATTCGCCACACTGGTCAGCACGAGCGAAATTTTGTCGGTCAGGCAATCGAACACAGGGCGGCAGTCCGGCAGCGACCAGCAGCTGCGTATGTCGCGATAGCTGAGTTCAGGCATATCGGCCGCCTCTCTCAGCTTGTGAAGCACCACCGGCATGCTTGCGTACTGCTCAAGACAGCCGCGCATGCCGCATTCGCACAGCTCGCCGTGGCTGTCAGCCTGAACGTGTCCGATCTCACCGGCAAAGCTGCTGTTGTTCTGAAACAGCTGCCCCTGCGTGACGATACCTGCGCCGACGCCGGCGGTAAGTCCCACATAGATGAAGTCATTGTACGCGCGCCCACGGCCGTACAGCCGCTCGGCAAGCGCGGCGGCGTTCATGTCATTGTTGCTGACCACGCGCAGACCGTAGCGCTCACTTATCAGCCGCCCGAACGAATAATCGGATATGCCGAAAAAGCCGCGCGGGTTGAGTATGCGGTTGTCGCGGCTGTCAAGCGGGCCTATCGACGACACGCCCACACCAAGCACACGACCCGCACCTCCTGCGGTCTCTATCACTTTGTCAAGCACGCAGTACAGCTTATCCGTCAGCGTGCGGCGCGACTCGTCGGACAGCGGCTGCTCCGCCTTGGAGATCAGCCGCAGCCGCAGATCCGTCAGCACCGCCGTCACCGACATACGCGAAATGTACACACCGACCACCAGCGGCGCTCTCGGGGATATGTCCAGCATGACACGGTTGCGGCCGACGGCGGCGCTGCTCATTTTTTCGGTCTCAGCAACAAAGCCCTGCTCCATCAGCTCTGAGACTATATTCGTCACCGCCATTTTGGTCAGCCCTATCCGGGCGGAGATGTCAGTCCGGGACACTGCCTCCCCGGTAGCGATTATTTCAAGCACCAACCCGTGATTCTTCTGCTTCTGGCGCAGGCTGTTTACTCCGTAGTTATTGTGTGTCACAGCGATATTCCCTCTCGTAACGTAAAAAATCCATCTTTGTGTTTATTATAACATGCTAAGAGATATAAATCAACAGACATTTCCCTTTCCCGCGCGTTGGCGCAGAACTTGATGGTAAATTTATTCTCTTCACCTGACGAATTTTTTGCGTGAAACAGTCGTAAGCGCGGCGGCTGCAAGGCCAATCACGACGCATATAACCAACAGATACCCGAAATCGCGGGAAAACATTCCGACCTCCGCCGAGCGTCGGACAATCCGCGACGACGCCGTAAGTCCGAGCACGCTCAGCTCGGATATTCCGGGTAACAAAACAAGAACCACAAGCTCGGGTACGCCGAAGGCGAGCAGCGCAAGCGTCAATATGGCAAACTCGCGTTTGACGAGCATAGAGAGCGCCAGTACCGCGACGGTAATCACCACTGCCGACAGCACCGACATCACAACGCACAGCACCATATACTGCCCGATTGTAATAGTTCCCGACACGGCGGAAAACTGCTCTACCGAGCACAGCGGTGCGTCCAAGTCCGCAAGCGAGAATTTCGATGCCGCAACCGCCACGTCAACTACGCGGAATAAAATCGAGAGAAACGCCGATAGCAGCAGATAAAGCAGTATTTTCACGCGGAAGGTCGGGCGTCTGCCGCGTTTCAGCGTCATGAGCAGCTGCGCGAAGCCGCCGCCTGACTGATATTCCATCGCAAACGCACGATAGCATATGAACACTATCGCAAGAAACAGAAATACGTCCGCCGACATTCCGAAAAACCGCTCGTAGCCCGTGGTGTATATAACGCGCACATCGCGCCCCGTTTCGGCGCTCTTGCGGTCGATATACCGGACATAGCTCTCCAAACGCTCCAGCGTCGGTTCCTCGTCCTGGGCATGATAGAAATCCTTCTGGTAGGCGTAATAGGCCTCGTCGGTAATCTTTCCTTCCATGTAGAGCGCGGTCATTTCGTCGTTCTTTTCTATAATGCCGTCGATACGTTCGCGCTCCGCAGCGAAAAACTCCTGCCGGCCGACGCTGTCAAGCGGCTGAATCTGTTCGATGTAGCCGTGGTACAGCGCCTCGCCGTAGGTGCTGAAGTTGCCGAGCGCGCGGTCAACATATAATCCGCGTCCGACCAGCATTAGCGCCGCGACACAAAGGACTATCAACGGCCGCATTTTGAAAAGCTCAAACGCCGCAATGTTCGCCGGATAGCTGCCGCGGCTCCGTTCCCTGCCCGTCGGCGCTTTCGGACGCATTTGCGCGATAACCCGGCGCGAGAACGCCCCCAAACGACGAAATAGCCGTAAATTTCCCGCGTTGAGGCGGCAAAAGCAAACCGACGCCGCGACGGAAATCAGTATACCGGCTATCAGACAGGTGATAAACAGCGCCAATGTCATGGATACCGGCTTTTTGAAAAAGGAAACCGTCCTGTAATACCGCATCATCGCGTTGCCGTCGCACATGGAGGCGAGGTTGAAGTATTTTGCGGTGGGGGCTGTGCCGAGGTAGGGGTAATAAAACAGCGCACAGTTTATCGCAGAGACAACTATTCCGCCGCCGAAGCATACGGCGTATGGCAGCCGCGCTGCCGCAAGCGCCGCGATTATCAGCGAGAACACCATGACCGCGCAAAGTCTGAGCGCGCCCTGAAGCATCATATATTCAAGCACCGTCATATTCGCCGGGACAGCGATAAAGTCGGCAAAATTCTGTATCGGGCTGAACGGCGAGGAAAAGCCGCCCATCTTGATACCGACAGCAAGCAAAGTTGTCCCGAGGAAGGCGACCGTCGCAACAACATCCACCGCAAGCGAGACGCACAACTTTGCCGCGGCGGTCGCAAGCCGCCCGCGCTTGGTGCTGTGCATTATAGGACGCGCACCAATCGTATTGTCGCAGAGAAAAAGGTTTGACACAACTGCCGTGACGAACAGCAGCAGGAACACCGTCACAAGCTGATACTGAAAATACTGATCGTACCCACACGTCACCTCCGGCACAAGCTCTACCGTCCCGAGCAGCTTCTGATACCGCTCGAGGCTCGCGATTTGTGAGCCTGTCGTATACGTTTTGTCGCTGTAGCCGTAGCTGTGCAGGTCGGAGATGCGCTGCTCGGTCTGGCGTATGATTTTTTCGATGGTCGGATTCAGGGTGTCAAAATACTCATAGCGCTGCCGCACGACCCGAAGTATGCCGTAATCGTCCCCCCCGTCGGGGCTGTCATATGTATGCGGGAGGACAAGGTCTTCGTCGAATGGCGACGCCAATATTATGGCCTCAAGCTCATCGTAGTAGGCATCGAACTCGTCCGGATTTTTTACGTATTCATCAAATACGCGGATTATTACATCCTTTGATTTAATTGCGTGCGTGCTTATCATTGCCAAAGCGAAATTCGCCGCGAGCAGCACGGCAAAAAGCAGGATGATAAACCGCGAGGCCATCAATTTGCGCAATTCAGAAGTGAAAAGTCTCATGATGCAGCTCCATTGATATAATTTTTATTCCTTGCAACCGACATATCATTTTTCCCATGAAGCCTCTGTTATCTTGCCGGTTGCAAGGTCTCCGGCGACATAGTGCTCCTTGCCCCATGAATGTGTATCGTGATTGAATTTGTCTTGCGTGCCAAAGTAAAATCCGTTAATAACAGTAAAACTGGAGAAATCAGTATCAGGAAACTGAATTACGGCTTGAACATTATTCCCGTCAAGATCACAGCTATACAGGGTATCACCTATCAACAGTATTGGCACCCCTCCCGGATTGGTCTCATAATCATCCGGAATATACAAATGCTGCAACTCTTCTTTAATGAAATATATCTTATCCCCGTCTATTTGATAAATAAAAACAGGGGCTTCATTCAGCCTTTCCACAGAGCCATTTTCAAGATTCATACGCATCAAATAATGCACTGAGAAGGACTTCTTTCTGTACTCTGACCTCATGGTTTCCGTGCTTTCACCGCAAAAATACAGCCAGTTGTCCACTTTGACAAATGATCTTGTACCGCCGTATCCGTTTGCTTTGCCGTCAAATAATATTTCGCTCTCACCTGTTGACAAGTCGTATTTGTAAATATTCGGCCTTGCATAAGTAATCATGTGCTGTTCCGTAACCGCAAAAATCTTTTCATTTTCGCCACCGGTAAGCTGACATACAAGTTCCTCTTCGCCACCGGAAATTTTTTGACGATAGGCATGTCTGATATAGTCCTCACTTTTTTCCTTGTCGCCCCCCGGCCGCAGAGTTCTGTATGTATAATAAACATATTCATCAGTCAGCAGGGGCTCTATCTCGGTACCTGTGTCGTAGGCTCCTCCTTCGCGTAATATTGTAACTTCGTTCTTAATAATATCATAACAAGCATAATAACAAATCATGTAAGGGTCTCCATTGACAATGGAAGAAAAAAACAGCTTTCCGTCCACAATGCCGGACAACTGAGTTATAAATCCATCCAAAATGCAACTACCGGGAGAGCCGTCGCAATCCGGGTCTTGACACGCACGGGAAATGACGCCCGTGCGTTTGTCGTATTTATACATTTTAAAATTGGAAAAATATATGTAGTCACCGTATTCCGCTTTTTTTGTGAGTCGCTGAGCGGTAAAATTTTGTTTACTCTGTATATCAACTTGAATATCAGGTTTATCGGAACACGAGGAAAGCAACAAAATCAATATAGCCACAAATATTGCAATATTAGCGCATACGCGCTTAGTGCTCTTGTTTTTCATGAACCCCTCCTAATCATTGTGTTAGCGCCCTCCATGGCCGTGGCCATGGAGGGCTTTGTATTAAGTCTTACCTAACCCGTCAACTTACTGGTCTTCTGACCATCCAAACTTTGCGCCCTTCCAGTAATACGAATATGCGTCTTCCCACTTATCCTGTGAATTAGTCTTGCTCGTACAACTGTGCAAGGTCATCCCATGTGACTCTTCACCATCTGCCATGTGCGCATTGAGAACATACTGCAATATGTGGCTACCTGTAGAATCAGATGTTTTGTCATACAGCTGACCTGTACCGTACATGTACACCCGCAAATAAGTTGTGTACTCCGAAGTAGCACCGCCCCTGGAGGTGGCATTAATTATGGCATTGTTTCTGGGGTCGTCAACACCATAGTAATTCCCCGTGAAGTTGGCCTCACTGTACCCGACGCGTTGGCCGTTTATGTACTGCGGAACCATGTTGTAGAATCTTCCTATAACAGCTCCGTCCAGCGAAGCCGATGCCGGAAGCATGGAGCAAATAATAGTGCACAGAATAACTGTGGCCAGCGAAATAACCTTTACACTTTTGAACATATTCTTTTTCATTGTAATTCTCCTGTTTTAATGTTATTTGTTTGTTTCGTTGGTAAACGTGCATTGTGATACGGCGCGTTATCACGCCATCCGCTCCGCACCTGCTTTAAACAGGCTAAAACAAGCGAACATCAGTTCAAGCCGTCAGCGAAGCGGCAAGCACACTGCTGAAGGCGAGCTCCGTAACCAAAAAGATGATTTTTCGACGTTTTTTCATTTTGCCCTCCTGTCATTGTCTGTATCGAGATCCACCTCTATTATATACAACCGCCAAAAATCCAAAAAAGATTCACATCGCAAAAAATTTTTTAAATTTTTTCAAGCAAACCGTCTCCGCATTCCGCGCGGCGGACTAACCGATATATAATTCGTCCCACAGAGCCACCGTCAGATTGCCGGTTGCAAGGTCGCCGATGACCCAATGCGATTTCTCCCATGAATGTGTCTCGAAATTGAATTTACGCTCCGTGCCGAAGTAAAATCCGTTAATAACAGCAAAACCAAAATCAGTATCCGGGAATTGAATTACAGCTTGAACATTATTCCCATCGAGATCACAGCTATACAGCGTGTCGCCGTGAAACATCACTTTCACCCCATCCGGATTGGTCTCATAATCATCCGGAATATACATATACCTTATATCATCTTCAGCAAAATATATCTTATCCCCATCTATCAGATACTTTCTGCCTATAACTTCATTCAGCTTTTCCACCGCGCCATTTTCAAGGTTCATGCGTATCAAACGCCTGTTTCCATAGGTTACTTTTTTATATTCTGATTCAATTCTTTTATTGCCTGAGCCGAGGAAATACAGCCAGTTGTCTACCAGAGTAAATCTTCCTACACTCTTTTCTCCGTTTGCTTTACCGTCAAATATTATTTCCTGCGCGCCTGTAGACAAGTCATATTTGTGAATATCGGGGCTTGAATAAGTAATCAGATATTGCTCTGTGGCAGCAATAATGCGCTCATTTGTTTCAACATTCAGCTGACATATTAGTTCCTCTTCGCCACCGGAAATTTTTTGACGACAGACGTGTCTGATATAGTCCTCCTTGTTTTCTCTGTCGCCACCCGGCCGCAGTGTTCTGTAGGTATAATAAACATATTCATCGGTCAACACGGGCGCGAACTCGGCACCTACGTCGTAGAAATCCCCCTCGCGTATTATCGTGACTTTGTTTGTGATAAGATCATAGTAAGCATGACAAAAAGTCATGTCGAAAGGTTCTTTTCGGATGCCAGAGAAAAAGAACAGCTTATTGTCCACAATACCCGCCAGTATGGCTGGAAATCCATCCAAAGGGCAGCTGCCACGAGAGCCATCGCACTCCGGGTCTTGGCACACACGGGAAATGACACCGGTACGTTTGTCGTATTTATACATAATAGCATTGGAAAAATAGATGTAATCGCCGTATCCAGCCTTCTCAGTGAGCATCTGGGTACTTAGATTTTGTTTATACTGGTGTGTGTCAACATGCATATCCGGCTTTTCAGCGCATGATGAAAGCAAAATGGTCAACGTTGCAATCAATAGGGCGACACCTGCGCATATACGCTTTACTCTTTTAGTTTTCATAAAAACCTCCTGATAGTTTTATTGCACTCTACTATATATAACCGCTCAAACGCGAAAAAAGATTCACATCATCAAAATTTTTTTAATTTTTTTAAGCCGCTCAATATCAAAGCCCCTCAAGGGAGCCGATTGGCACACCCTTGAGGGGCTAATGTTTGAACTCTGTTTATCTCACTCCTGCGTTTTCGCCACCCATTGCTCCCAGCGCGTGTCTGCTTTGATCTCGCGCTCTACCTGAGCACAGTCAGGATTCGACCAGAAGGGCCAGTCGTTCGGCAATTCTTTTGCGATGCCTTCGTGTATACCGGTTCTGTATTTTACAAGGCGGACAAGCGGCGCGGTGAAGTAATGCTCCGAGCCGTCGCATATTTTTTCAAGCGCACGTGCGTTCTCCAACGCCTTATCCAGCGACACAAAGGCCTCATCGTGATAGCCGCGCTCCCACTGCACTCTGGAAAGATACAGGTAGAGCTTTATCAGGTCGCCATGATACTCGCCGAGGTTGCCGTCGTCGCATATCAGGTGAAACAGCCCGATGACCCCGGTGAGCTTGGCGATAGGCATGTCGCTGTCATAGTGATTTCTGTTTGCCATAAGACCGTAGACCAACTGCTGCGCGAACTCGTGGGCGGATTTGAGCAGGAAGTCGCCGATATACTCGCCCCCTTCCCTGCCGTCGCACGCGGCCGCAAGCATAATTTCTCTGCAATCCTTCAACCGCGGCATTTTCTCGGCGCAGGACACGGCTCTGGCCGTCTCTCCGATGTTTCTGTAAAGGAGCACGAGGATGGATATTGCCTTTGTACGTATTGAGTCATCCTTTGTGATGCCTACGAGATTTTCGCATATTTTGATAGACTCTGCCCAATACTCGTTCTTCTTGTGCACGTCGTAATCGTGACGAATGTAGCCCTCATCGTCGTAATACAGCCATTCTTTGTGCCGTCGCCAGCCCGCCTCGCTCAGCGTGTCCGCAAGCGTGATGAGCAGCCTGTCGTTTTGCGGGTACTCGGCAAGGCCTTCGCGCAGAATGGCGAGACAGTCGTCCACCCATTCATCGTCGCCGCGTGCCTGGATGTGGTAGCTGTTGATTTTGCCTATAATGGCGTCAATTTTCCGTTCACGGTCGTTCTGATACCCGAAAAGTTCGTCAATTGTGATGCCAAAATAGTTAGCTATGGCGGGCAGAATCTCCATGTCCGGATAGCTGCCGCCCGACTCCCAGCGCGACACCGCCTGCGACGTGACGCCCAAAGCGTCCGCCAACACCTCCTGCGTCCTCCCGTCGCGCCGACGCAGCTCGCGTATTTTGTTGCCTAAATTCAACTGCATAATTGCGCCTCCAATAATTTATCACCGGTGTGATTATAGTGTATCACAAATTCCGGAGAAGTCAATTATCAAATAGTTGTTTCAAATACAACTGTTGGTTGAGGGTTTTGGGGGGGCAGGCACGCACTCATTGTGTCCATCGTAGCAATTCCGGAAGTTTTTCATGCGATTTATTTGCCGCAATGAATTTGCGATTTTTTTGTTTCCCTCTTGACAAACCATAATGACAATAGTATAATACATTTTGACAATGATATTTGTCATATAGACAACAAAAATTGTCAGACGGAGGTGCTGAATGATACTGCGAAATCGTTTGAAAGAACGCAGAGCCGCGCTGAATGTCAATCAACAGGAGATGGGACGCCTATGCGGCGTATCACGGCAGACAATCAGCCTGATTGAACGGGGCGATTATTCGCCGTCAGTCACCCTTGCCCTGACGATTGCAAAGGTATGCGGCGTTACGGTAGAAGATGTATTCTATTTACAGGAGGAAACGAAAAATGAAAAATGACGAAATCAAACGGGCAAATCGAAAAGCTCTGCCCAAATTTTTGCTTTTTGCAATCGCATGCGCGGTTGGCGGCGGCGTAATCGGTTATTATTCCGGTTATGGCTCAGCAAAAGGCGAGATGGATAAATTGGTCGGCGTCATGAAAGAAGCAGGTACGTTCTTCGGCGCGCATATTGCCCCGTGGCTGATGGTCGCGATGGCAGTCATCGTGCCGATGGTCTGTATCCCGATTTACAGGAGCGCAAAGAAACTGGTTGCTATGTGGGACGGTGACGATGAGGACACCTCTGGCACGATTGACGGAAAACTGTCCGTCGTAATCTGGATTACGAGCGCAAGCCTTATCCTCTCCTATTTTCTGATTGCGGCATCCTATTCCGGAGGTCTTGCAATATTCGACGATACGAAAAGAACCATTGTATTCTTCATCGGTATTGCCGCTTTCTTCGCTGTCATGATTGAAGCAATTCTCTTTCAGCAGGGGTGCGTGGATACAACCAAACAAATGAATCCCGAAAAGAAAGCGTCCGTCTACGATATGAAATTTCAAAAGAAGTGGATGGACGACTGCGACGAAGCGGAAAAAGTCATTGTCGGCAAATGCGCATACAAGGCCTACTCCGCGACAAATGTTGTCTGCACGGCTTTGGCCATTGTACTTGCCGTCTGCGCGCTCATATTCGGTATAGGACTGTTGCCTTCCCTTACGGTGTGCCTTGTCTGGATAGTCAACATGTCGGTATACTTTAAGCAAGCGTTGCGATATTCGAGAGCAGGAAATAAAATCTCCTAAGGAACAGGAGGATGAGCAAATGGACAGTCTTTATCTCATTTTTATTGCCATACTCCTTCTTGTGATTGTCCCATGGATAACACAGCGAAGAAGACTGGCGGCAGTCAGGCATATTTTGAATCAGAAAAAACAAAACAAGGAGAATAACGTCATGAAAGAGTTGGCAAAACGGTTTATCGGAGAAGAATGCATCATTTATACGATCACGTCAAATGACGGCAGCGTACAGGGCGTGATAAAAGAAATTGACGACGGCGGTATGGTCATCGAAAAGAAGTCGGGCGAGCTTGAGATTATCAATCTGGATTTCGTCACCCGTATCCGGCAGTATCCGCGGAAGAAAAACGGAAAGAAAAAGGACATCGTATTGGGCTAAACATCAACAGTTCTGTCGGAATAACGCTGTATGGCACGCAAAAAATGCGTTTCACCGCTCGTGTGTAGCACATTCGCTGTTTGTGGGGAAGATTTTTTGCAAAAACCGTGCTATACTTTTCTTCGGAGGTACATAAAAATGGATCAAATGAAGATAGGAAAATTTATCGCTGCCCTGCGGAAAGAACAGGGTTTGACTCAAGAGCAGCTCGGAGAAAAACTCGGCGTTACAAACAAGACCATTTCCCGTTGGGAGAACGGCAACTATATGCCTGATGTTGAAATGCTGTCACTGCTTTCAAAGGAATTCGGTGTAAGTATCAACGAACTGATAAGCGGCGAACGGCTTGCAACAGAAGACTTCAAAGAAGCCGCCGACAACAACCTTGTTACGGCACTGAACAACAGCACCTTTACGCTGAAAGAGAAAATCGCATTTTTCAAAAAGAAATGGCTGCACGAACATATTGCAACCATTGTCCTGTGCGTCGCGGCGTGGATAGGTCTTATAATATGGGCAACGCTGAAATTGCGCGGCAGCGACTCTTATGCACTTTTGGGCGCAGTTGGCGGTTTGATTGCCGTGCTTTTCTATGTGGTGCTGTATAACCGTATGATGTCGTATGTAGAGAAACGCGCATATCGGGCAACGACAGACAAGAAAGCCGAAACGAAAAACACTTGAGGCTTCACCACAAACACGCAGCCACCCGACCGTAAAAAGTCGGGTGGCTTTTTCTGTGTCAAAAAATATTTTCAAAAATTTTTTGCTATCGGGAACATTTTGCGTTTCTGACCTTAGAGCGGGTCGTGCATCCCCCGACCACTGTGTGACAACGGAAAGAGAAAAGCAAAAAGCCTTGAAAACTCAATGAAATATCACAGAACTTTTTCAAGTGCTTCTCCGATATCCCCGTCAACGCAAATCGCTCTGTCGGCAATCTCCCTGGGACAGTACACCTCGCCGCGGTTGACACAGGCGTAAGTCGCGCGGGGATTTTTCGCGGTCATCTGCCAAAATGGATATTTGATGATGACAGGCGTGTTATACCCGACACCGAGTTCGAGAAACAATATCTTTTGTCCCTCACGGGTGCGCAGGAA
>CAKRSS010000013.1 GCA_934401725.1 uncultured Eubacteriales bacterium
CCTTTTTCACCCTTTTCGCCCTGAGCGCCGGTGTCACCTTTTTCACCCTTTTCGCCCTGAGCGCCGGTGTCGCCTTTGTCACCCTTTTCGCCCTGAGCGCCGGTGTCGCCTTTTTCGCCCTTTTCGCCCTGAGCTCCGGTGTCACCTTTTTCACCCTTTTCGCCCTGAGCGCCGGTGTCACCTTTTTCACCCTTTTCACCTTGGGCTCCGGTGTCACCTTTTTCACCCTTTTCGCCCTGAGCGCCGGTGTCGCCTTTTTCACCCTTTTCACCTTGGGCTCCGGTGTCGCCTTTTTCACCCTTTTCACCCTGGGCGCCGGTGTCGCCTTTTTCACCCTTTTCACCCTGGGCGCCGGTGTCGCCCTTATCGCCCTTGTCACCCTTCGCTGCGGCAGAACCGTCCTTACCTACGAGGGATGCGAGCCATTCGTCAAGCGTGCCCCTGAAGCCACGCTCCACGGCAAGCTCGTACGCCGACTTACCTACCGCGCCCTGCACTCCGGCCGCGCCGTCAAGTCCGGCGTCGCCTTTGTCGCCTTTGTCGCCCTTGTCGCCCTTGTCGCCTTTGGCTCCGGTGTCACCCTTTTCGCCTTTCTCGCCTTGAGCGCCCTGGGCTCCGGTGTCACCTTTGTCACCTTTATCGCCCTTGTCGCCTTTGTCGCCCTTTTCACCCTGAGCACCGGTGTCACCCTTCTCACCCTAGATGCCCTGCTCGCCCTGCGGACCGGCCGGTCCGACCGCGCCTTCGCACGAAACGAGCGCAAAGAGCATCACGACCGTGATAAGAAGCGCGAGACCTCTTGCAAAATTCTGTTTTGTAAACACGTTCATGACAACAACCTCCAATGATTTTTCCTTTTGGTTCACTTGCAAAGCAGTCTCCGGCCAAACGGTTGACCTTGAACGCGACAGGCGGTTGCGGGGGAAAAAGTGTATCATAAAGTTTCTACCTTTATGACCCTGCGGCCGCCGCGTTGACGCTACTTCGACAAACCGCATTTTAGCATATTTTAGGGACTGTGTCAAGGGCTTTTTGAACACAAAGTTAATAATTTCATCTTTGCCTAAGACTATATTGCATTATGAGGAATGATATGGATGCAAAAGTGCGATTCCAGTCAAACTGCACTCGGGCGATAAAAATGTTCAATGCTGACAACGCTTTTTGAGGGGAAGTCATAAAGGTAGAAACTTTATGGCACTCCCCGTCCTCTCCTGACGCTTTTTCCCGCCCCAAAAAGCAACTCCCCCTCCACGATTCTGCAAATCGGGCCCGAAAATCGGGTTTTGTTCGAAAAATCTGCAATTTTTTTGATTTATTTTTTCATTTTGTCTTGACAAATGTGTCGGGCAGGTGTATAATGTCTGCAACCAAATTGAAAGGAAAGCCGGGCTATGAACTGCGTTTTCAGCTTTGCATACGCATATTACTATTACTCCTATCTTCAGAGTAATAGCGTTTTGTGATGCAGGCTGGCATGTGTTTCATTAGCAACGGACCTCGGGTTCCGTAAATTCGAAACATTGCGCACGGCGTCACGCCGTGCGCTTTCTGTTTTTATCTGCGAACACCGAAAAATTTCACCGAAAGGACTACCATCACCATGAAAAACTCATTTAAGAGAGCGCTCTGTCTCGTGCTCGCCGCGGCCACCGTGCTGTGCGCCGCCCTCTCGCTCGCCTCCTGCGGAGGCAAAAAGACCTACACCATCGGCATCTGCCAGCTGGTACGTCACGAGGCGCTCGACGCCGCAACCCGGGGCTTCAAGGACGCGCTCATCAAAGAGCTCGGCGAGGAAAACGTCACCTTCCTCGAGCAGAACGCCTCCAACGACAGCAACGCCTGCGGCACTATCGTCAACGGCTTTGTTTCCAAGAACGTTGACCTCATCATGGCCAACGCCACCGCCGCGCTTCAGGCAGCCTACAACGCCACCTCCACCATCCCGATTCTCGGCACCTCCGTCACTGAGTACGGCGTGGCGCTCGGCATCGACAACTTCAGCGGAACCGTCGGCGGCAACGTCTCCGGCACCTCCGACCTCGCCCCGCTCGACAAACAGGCCGAGATGATTCTCGAGCTGTTCCCCGAGGCCCGGAACGTCGGCCTGCTCTACTGCTCCGCCGAGCCCAACTCGGCATACCAGGTCAAGGTCGTTGAGGAGTACCTCACCGCAAAGGGCATCACCTGCACCCGCTTCTCCTTCAGCGACTCCAACGACATCTCCACCGTCGCCACCACCGCCGCTATGCAGAGCGACGTCATCTACGTCCCGACCGACAACACCGCCGCCTCCTGCAAGGAGACCATCGGCAACATAGTCAGAGAGCGCAAGGTGCCCGTCATCGCCGGAGAGAGCGGAATCTGCGCCGGCTGCGGCGTCGCGACGCTGTCCATCAGCTACTACGACCTCGGCTACAAAACCGGCGAGATGGCCGCCAAGATACTTAAGGGCGAAGCCAAAATCTCCGAAATGCCCATCGAGTACGCGCCCGCGACCAAGATGTACAACCCCGAGGTCTGCACCGAGCTGGGCATCACCATTCCTGAAGGCTACACCGCAATGAAATAAGCCCCCGCAGAAAGGAAAAACAATGGAATTCATCTCCGCACTGCCCGGAACCGTTGCCCAGGGTCTGATATGGGGCATCATGGCGATCGGCGTATATATTACCTATAAAATACTCGACATCGCCGACCTGACAGTCGACGGCTCCATCTGTACCGGTGCCGCCGTCTGCGCCATGCTGATAATCAACGGTCTTCCCTTCTGGCTCGCGATGATACTTGCGACGCTGTCCGGCGTCGTCGCGGGACTGCTGACCGGCATGCTACACATCGCCTTCGGCATCCCCGCCATACTCTCGGGCATACTGACGCAGCTCATTCTCTGGTCTGTCAACCTCAAGATAATGGGTCAGGCAAACCAGGCACTCTCGGCGCGCAACTACGAGGTCATGCTCTCGCAGATGAAACTTACCCCCGCGCTGATAGTTCTCGCGGTCTGCGCAGTGGTGCTGGTCGCGCTGCTCTACCTCTTCTTCGGGACTGAGCTCGGCGCATCGATCCGCGCCACCGGCATCAACCCCGCAATGAGCCGCGCGCAGGGCATTCATACCGACGTGACCAAGCTCATCGGCCTCGCGCTGTCGAACGGCATCGTCGCCTTCGCGGGCGCGCTGCTCTGCCAGTATCAGGGCTACTCCGACATCAATATGGGACGCGGCGCCGTCGTCATCGGCCTTGCTGCCGTGGTCATCGGCGAGGCGCTCATCTCGCACCTGCCGCAGAACTTTGCCATCCGGCTTGTCGGCGTACTGCTCGGCGCGGTGATTTATTACATCGTTTACCAGATAGTTATCCTCATCGGACTTGACACCGACCTGCTCAAAATGTTCTCCGCAATCGTCGTCGCGCTGTTCCTCGGACTGCCGCACATAAAGAGCAAAATCGCCACCCGCCGTGGCCGCAAGGAGGGCAAGACACATGCTTGAGCTTCAGAACGTTACAAAAGTATTTCACCCCGGCACGGTCAACGAAAAAATCGCGCTGAACGACATGTCGCTGCGGCTTGAGGACGGCGAGTTCGTAACCGTCATCGGCGGCAACGGCGCGGGCAAGAGCACCATGCAGAATATTATCTCGGGCGTCTTCCGTCCCGACTCTGGGCGCGTGCTCATCGACGGCATCGACGTGACCGCACTGCCCGAATACAAGCGCGCGAAGTACCTCGGCCGCGTCTTTCAGGACCCCTCCATGGGCACCGCCGCCGACATGCAGATTGAGGAAAACCTCGCGCTCGCGCAGCGTCGCGGCCGCCACCGCAGCCCCTTCCGCCCCGGTATCACCAAAAAGGAGCGCGAGGAGTACCGTCAGCTGCTCACCGAGCTGGGTCTCGGACTCGAGACGCGCATGTCAGCCAAGGTCGGCCTGCTCTCGGGCGGCCAGCGCCAGGCGCTGACGCTGCTGATGGCGTCGCTCTCGCGTCCCAGACTGCTGCTGCTCGACGAACACACCGCCGCGCTCGACCCCAAGACCGCCGCCAAGGTGCTTGAGATTACCGACCGCATCGTCAAAGAAAACCACCTGCCGACGCTAATGATAACGCACAACATGCGCGACGCCATCGCCTACGGCAACCGTCTGATTATGCTGTACGAGGGTCGCATCGTCGTCGACGTCGCAGGCGAGCAAAAGCAAAACCTCACCGTCGAGGACCTGCTCGCCCTCTTCAACAAGGCCAGCGGAATCGTTTTCGCAAACGACCGGGCGATACTGTCGGAGTAAGTCTGCAACACGCATACAAAAAAGGAACAGCACCACATGGTGCTGTTCCTTTTTGTTTGTGTCTCACCCAAACTGACTGTTATACAGCGCGGCGTACGTACCTCCCGCGGGCTGGCAGTGTCCGGTTCGGCCCTTCATGAGCGGCTTCTTGCCCGCTCCCGTCGCGCCGACGATGGCTATCTTCTGTCACGTGCGTGCGGTGAAGATGATGTTCTTCATGAGCAGCCTGTCGGACGAGTATCAGAGCACTCTTTCCGCTCTAAAATATCGCCCGGTTGGCAGTCTAAGGCCTCGCAGATTCTGTCCAGGGGTCTCAAAGCGCCGCCCCCGGAATCCGGGGGCGGCGCGGCTTTATATAAGCGTCTTTATTTGGATATATCCGTCGCGTAGCAGTACTTTGCGGAGGTGAATTTGCCGAATATGTACTTGTTTGTCGCCGACTCGCACATGGTGTAGAGCTTGCCGTCGACTATGACAATCTCCTCGGCCATGGGCGCGAGCTTGATGTCGCCGACAAGGGTCGAGCTGTCGAGCACGTAGAGCGGGACGGTCTGTCCGAGCACTGTTATGCTGCCCTCCTCCTTTGTCGCGTCATAGCTGTATATGTGCGAGAACGCAACGGCGTAGGAGGTGGAAAGATAGATTCTGCCCTGCGCGTCAAAGCACATTCCCTGCACAAGACCGCGGATGGAGTAGGCGCGCTCGACCTTGTCGGAAATACCGAGCGGCGCGCTGTCGTCGAAGCTGTAAGCAAGGATGAGCGCGGTGTTCTCGTCGCCCGCCGCGGTTTTGTACTTGTGCGAGTCGGGCGTTTCGTAATTCTCCGCGCGGTAGAACTCGCCGACGTATATCATGTCGCCCTCGGCGTGCGTGAAGGAAACGCGCAGCTTGTCGCCCTCAGTCGACGTTTTGAACCGCCCGACCGACTTTACGCTGTCGCCGTCCGCCGCCGAGAGAAAATCGGCCTTGTTGTAAACCCTTAACCCACTACCGTCCGCGACGTAAACGTAGCCCCCGTGCACAGTAATGCCGCCGACGTGCCCGGTGAAGGCGCTGCCGTCCTCCTTAGCAAGGTTCAGCCGCTTGACCTCCTTGCCGTCCTCCTTTGAGACGAGCGACACCTGCGAGGCGTTGCCATCCGTTCTGTAGCCTGTGATGAAGAAGGTGTCGTTCTCGCTGTCGTACGCGAGACCCTGATGTATCATACCGTCCGAAATTCCGGGGATGACGAAGGATTTTTCCGAATTCCTGTAATACTCTCTTACGGGAAAGCGGAAGTACACTCTGATTCCGAGGAGCAGAAGCAGCACGAGCCCGAGAATGCAGCAAAGAATTATTCCCACGATCTTACCTATCCTCTTTCCTATGGATGTTGTTTTTGCCTGTGACATAATTTTCACCTTTCTGCCTCGGCCCTTTCCGGCGCCGCAACGCTACTAATATATCACATTTTGTCCGATTAGTCAAGCGTGTCGGGAGCAAAGGCGGGATTTTCACTCCCCTATCAGCGGCGTGCTTCTGCAATCCGACTGCAGGGAATACGCGCCGCGGTACCCAATCTCACGCGCGACGAGGAACAGCGCTATCAGCTTGTGGCTGGGTCTCGAGTGGAACAGCCTTCTTTCCCGACCGTTGAGTGTCACCTCCTGTTTCCAGACCGCCCGCAGAAGGGTCAGCTCCTCCATAACGCTCTCGATGCGTTCCTCGCCGATGCCGCACTCCCGCGCGAGCGCCGCGCTCTCAAAAATGTAGTTTGCGGGTCTGCGGCACAGCCAGACCAGCGCGTTTATGGTGTCCTCGTGCGACAGCGCCGTAAAAACGTCCCGTAAAAACCCGCTCTCACCGAGAAAAGCTCCGAACCCCTCCTCCGGCTGAGGAAATACCGCAAAGAAGGGCTCGCGGCCGTTCGATACCATCGTGAATCCGTTATCCAGCAGAATGTAGGACGAGTTATGCTGATTTTTCAGCTCGTCCGGATCGTATTTCCGGCCGATTTCCATGCGGCAGTTGAACAGGCCGCGCTCGATCTGCCAGCATATCTCCCGCGCCAGCCGGAAACGGTCGTTCGGCGTCGTGTCGTGTATCAGGGATATTACACGGCGCGAAATGTCGGCCATGGAGACCGCGTCGTTGCCGAACAGCTCGTCAAGCGACACGCCGAGCTCGCCCGCAAGCGGGACGAGCAGCGCGCCGTCGGGATATGTCTCGCTTGTTTCCCATTTTGACACCGCCTGTGCCGAGACGCCGAGCCGCGCGGCGAGCTGTTCCTGCGTAAAATTCCTCTCAAGCCGGAGCTTTTTGATGTTTTCGGATAAGCTCATTTTATTGCCCCTCCTATCATTTTACAGCCACCGTGGTGGTAGTAGCTATACGCCTGCCTGCCGCACATCCGCTCATATGCGAGGGAAATTACCGCTAAAATCAGGCCGTCACCATAGCATTCGTAAAAGTTCACGTCCCCCTCGGCAAGGTGTGCCAACTGACTGTCGCACTCCCCGACGTCGCAAAACTGCTTCAGTATCTCCGAGACGCGCTCCTCCGGCACGCCGGTATGCGCGGCCACATAGTCCGCCGTGAACGCTGTGTAGCAGTCGGTCGAGTGGACGAAATAAAGCACCGAAAGCGCCTCTTCGTCGGCCAAAAAGCGGAAAAACTTTGCTATTTTCCGCTGCTTCCCGACATCCCGGAGCCACGCGAAATTATTTTTGTTCCGCAGCAGCGTGACGGACAGGTTGACGTCATCCGAGCTCGCCACGAATTTGAATATGTCGCGCATCGAAATCTCCGAGCGCGAGAAGCGGGCATCCGGCGCCGGGTAGGCATCGACGTCCGTGCTGTCGCGGCGGGCACGTCCGTCGTGTCCGTCGTGTCCGTCACGCCCGACTCTGAAGATGGCCGGAATAATGGCGCTCTCCGTCTCAAACGCCTTCAGCACCGCCTCACGGAACCCGAGCCCGGCGAACATGGCGCGGACGGTCTCCCCGGTGCTGTCGGCCCGCTCCTCCGCGAGCCCGAGCAGCGCGTCGGTCGAAACGCCGAAGTATTCGGACAGCGCCGCGAGCATGGGGATGTCGGGCATGGAAGTACCCGTTTCCCACTTTGAAATTGTTTTGTTGGAGACAGACAGCGCCTGCGCCACCTCATCCTGCGTGACGCCCCTGTTCTGCCTCATCCGTGCCAGCTTTTCGCCTATTTTGCATTCATACATGGTCTTCACCTCTCAAAAAAATCAAGTTTTCACCGCACAATTCCGATGGTGCAATTGCGCGGTGATGCCTCAAGTCCGGAGCTTGCACGTTTATTATAGACTAAACCGTGGGTAGAGTCAATGAAGTGAAATTCAATTTGTTCTACGGACAGGAGATATGTTGGTGTGACATTCAAACAACAGGATAGGATCCGACGTTAAATTCGTCTCAAAAATGGCAATACATAACGAACTAAAAGCTGTCGACGGTAATATAGACGAACATTTCTATGAAAACTCCCTCATGACACTTGAAGTTGTTTCTGATGGAGCAGGAAATGTACTCTCGCTTCCCAAATATCGCATGCGCGAAATGGATGACGAGGAGTTCGAAAAAGTAAATAAACTATACAAGGACCAGTGCGAGGCTCTCGCTGCGCATGAGGCCGCCGATCTTAGCTCCACTAATGTCACCGAGCTGCTGTTGTGCCTGTTTTTAGGCACATTCGGCGCACATAGATTTTATCGCAAACAAGTCGGAATGGGCATTCTGTACCTTTTCACGTGCGGACTGTTCACGATAGGTGTAATTGTTGACCTTATCAGAATAATTATTCGTCTGTCAAAAAAGGATAACAAAGCGTAAAAATCACACCGGGCTACTCCGACACCTATTTCGCTTCTACGACCTGCTCGGCCCCGACTACCTCGGCGCCGTCCGCGGCGACCCCGCCCCCGACAGCATGCTCTGCGCGACGGTTATGGATGTGAATAAGTGAGAATATAAAACAATTCCCCAACCCGCGAAAGCGGTTTGGGGAATCTTATATTCTGCGCAAATTTTCAGCGCGCTGTCCGCCTCACTTGGGGAAATGCTCGTTCAGAATATCCAGAATCATTATTTTCAACTCTGTATCGATGTTTGAATAATAACACTCCGAGCTCCCGTCGACAGATATGCGAACCCTGTCGCCCAGCGCGGCAAGGGAAAACGTGTGCTCGTCCGTCGTGAAGCGAATGAACGGGTACGAATTCGTCCCCGGATTGTTGTCCCTCGCAGGCTCGGGCGCTGCCTGGTAGCATCCGCGCCGCAGCAGCTCCAAAATCTCACCGGCGGCCTCTTCGTCCGAAAAGCTGCCCCGAAGGCTGGGGTCGTTCCCCTGATCGACGAACATTTCCTTGATGTCAGCGCCCATCAGCGGGTACAGCCCCACCTGGCTATAATCCATAATACGCGCCGACTTCATCCTGCCCAAAACAACAATATTCACGCAAAGCGACGCCGCCAAAAGAAACAGCAGCACCCCGAGCACAATATACCACGTCTTCGCCTTGCGATTTTTCACAGCATTGCCGTTGTTCATGACTGTACCTCCGTTTTAATATTATGGATATAAATACACCTTGTACATCCACTATACCACAAACCGGAAAAATGTCAAGCCGATATAATTACGCCCTGATACTCTCCCCTTCGACGCAGAACACGCCGCATGTCAGGGGCTTTTCGCCGTCGGGCTTGCATAAAGCACCGCGTCGAATAAGCTCATCGGTAACATATCCGATAATCCGATACAGATAGCAGCCCATCCACTGGTTGATCTGCCCGTGCAGATGCCTCGGCACAAAGTCCTCAAAGCTCCTGCGGACGCTTTTGATCCACCCGGTGAGCAGGTCGTCTGTCTTCTCATCGGTCATGTCAAACAGCGAGGCAAATTCCGCAAACTGCGCCCCGGTGAAGTAGGGGATATTGAGATAATAATCGCCATCGGAGAGCGTGATCAGGTTGTTTTTTACGAAATGCGCGGCGTCCTCGTCGGACAGAATGCCTTTGGGTATCAGACCATTTGCCGCGTTCTGCGCAGCGCCGGTCTCAAGCAGCCAGCGCGTCCCGTTGTTGTGATAGACGTTATAATCAAAATATTTTTGCACCCAATAATAGTAAATCCGCCCCTCTTCGCCGGTCGCAGTGTTGCAGCCGGAATTGTATTCGTAACCGTTTTCGGTTTCATCCACGGTTTCCTCCACAATAAACCAACCATAGCCGCCGTCCTTTCTCGGCGGATACGGGCCGTTTTCGAGCTTCAGACGGTTATTTTTAACGTCGCGTATCCTGCGTCTGAGCACATACGGGACGACAATATACCCCAGTCGACCCATGCCGAAATCGTTGCCGTAAAAATCAACCGCGCCGATTTTGCCCTCGGCTTCCTTAAAAATCGCCTCAAATTTATCGGCCAGCAGGTTGACCGTCGTTTCGGAAACGCCCTCGATCTGTCCCCTGTCTTTCAGGCGGAAGATAATAAAATCGGTGACATACTTATTGCCGACTCTGCGTATCGCGTCGCCGTATTCGAGGCGAGGCAGCTCGTCCTCGATATACATGGTGGGGAGGCCCGTGCTGATGCTGATTTCCTCGACCGTCAGCGGCTTCTCATAAGCCGCAAGGCAGATGGCGCGGGCAATCTGCCTGTGAAGATATGTATCGGAATCCATATCGCCGTTGCACACTGTCGTGTCCCAGTTGATTCGCTGATAAACTTTGTCCATTTTGTTCTCTCCTATCCTGTCTCGGATTTTCCGGCGTCCGACATTCAGCCGCCATTTGATTGTGGTCTCGGGGAGCGAATACCTCCGGGCAAGATCTCTGACGGACAGCTCGCCGATATAGTAATCGACAAAAATATTCTTATACTCGGAGGACAACGTGTGCAGATACCGGAATACCGTTTCGTATTGCTCCTGCGTATTATCCTCGTCAAGCTCGGAATAATCTGCGACATCAAAGAGCCCGTCGTCGCACGACAATACTATCTGATTTTTATTCCTGGCATCAATAAAGCGGGCGTATCTGTTATGCGCGACGCGCCAGACCCAGGCATCAAGAGATTCAATTTGATATTTGCCCATTCCGTCAAGAATGTGACAGACAATCTCGCCCGCAAGATCCTCCGCGTCGCAGCGGTTGGATAACCTCTTGTAGCAGAACCGAAATATCGGCTCAATGTACGGAATGATTTTGTTCTCGTCCAATCTCCCCCCTCCTTTCTCGGTTGCTGCAATCATGATTACACCCGTATAGTGCATCAGAATCGGTTTGGATAGGTCTTTTGTAGAATTATATCATGAATTTTTGGGGTTGTCTACATGCGGCAGCTTCCCCTCCCCGGCGTCAATTATCCCCGCGCTATATTTTTTCAACCTGCGGTTAATCAGGTGTGTCCCAACAATGCCTTTTCAAAAACCTGTTTTGTGCTATAATAGTATCGGAAGCAGGCGCCGGCTTACTATTTCAGTTTATCGGAGGTACAGTTATGGAAATGACTATCGGTGCAAACATAAAACGTTTGCGTACAGCCAGAAATATTACACAGGAGCAGCTCTCGGTTGCAATGAACGTCACGTGCGCCGCGGTAAGCAAGTGGGAGCGCGGCGAAACCTATCCCGACATTACACTTCTTCAGCCGCTGGCTTATTTCTTTGAAGTAACCCTTGACGAGCTTATGGGATACGATCAGAAAAAAGTTCAGGCTGATATTGATGAGACGATCGCTCTTTACAGAAAGCATTGGAAAGATAGCAAAGGACGTGAAATTATCGTCAGGGCATATCATGATTATCCGAACGACTATTGGATCATGCATTACTATATGTGGAATATCGGAGGTGATATGGCAGACAACGATCCGGCTGTCCTGGTCGGACACAAGAAGGAATTCCTTTCCATCTGCGAAAAAATTCTGGACGGTTGCACTGAAGACGCGTTGCGGCTGAACGCATGGAACATGCGCGCCAAAATTCTTCACGCAGAGGGGCAAACGGATGAAGCGCTCCGGATATATCAGACAAAGTTCGCGGATTGGTATACCACAAGCGGGCAGAAAACCGAGCAGTTGTTCGCCAAGGACACGAGCGAATACTATTTTCACGTGCGAAAAAATATGTATGAGCTTGGCGATTTTGCGGCAGACAAACTCGGGCGGACCGTGTTCTTTGATCCATCACTATCTATGGCAGAGAAAACAGAACGTGCAATTCTGTATGGCGATTTAATGCTGAACGCTTACAGAGAAACCAAAGAAGCGTTTTTCCTGATGCTTGCGGAATCTTTTCTCGGAAGAATGGAAAACGATCTTTCCTACCGCGGCGGAACCGATGAGCAGATCATCGCCGTTATGGACAAAAATCTTTACGCAAAGAAACTGCTGGAAGAAGCGAGGAGCGAAAACGAGCCCTTGAACCGGGCTTTTGATCGCTATTCCGAAGTTGCTCGGCGTAATATTCTCAAATATACCATTGACTGTCGTGCGGCCGCCACGGGCGGCAGACGAGCCGAGCTTCTGAAAAATCCCGAGTACAGGGCTGTTCTGGATAAGTACAGGTAATCTCCTACGGGGAACAGGTTTTACAAAGGTTCGCCCGCTTTTGACCGTACCGAACCCCAAAACTTGAAAAAATGTCTTGGGTTTCTGACTTTTTAGCGGCAAAAATCGTCGGGGTGTAAAAAATCTCAAAATGAGTTTTTTACACCCCCTTTCTTCTTAATTGTTATGGTCTTAAAAGATGCCCGTTTGTTATGAGGGAAAAGCATCCCGGTAGGAAACATCTTTGAACTTTTCTTTCAAAGCTTCAAAAGCTTGAACGTATTTCTCAATTTTTGCTTCATTCCCCCTAACTTTCAATGCAGGTTTGCGCTTTCCGATAATAATCGCTCCGGGAACATTTACCGGGTTTTCATTCGACTCAAATAATTCGCAGTCATGCTTGGGTTTCAAAGAAAATCCTTCAACCTGTGGAAAGTTTGCAACAATCCACGCCACCTGTTCCGTTGTGAAAAGATTTGTCGGAAAATCAAACACCCCGAGGTGCGGAAGCCGCTCCATAAAAGACAGGTCGTTATCCGCAATTGCTCGCCCGGTAAAAGCGAGTTTTTCTACGCCCGTATTTGCAAGCGGCATCATGCTATCAATTATCATTTTGCTCCAAACCGCGTTCCCGATTCTGAATTCCTTGAGTGCAGGAGCGGTTTCAATTCCTTTAACAGATGACAGGCGTGAGAAATCTTCTATACACAGTCCTGTCAGAGACTTATTTTCGGTCATGTTCCAGAGAGCTATAACCCTTTGATTTGCAAAAAGAACAACATACTCAAGTTGTGGCAGCGTGCCAAGCAAAGACAGGTTCTCAATAAATTTATTTTTGAAAAAACGTATCGCTTTCAGTTGCCTGCCGTATGTTTTTATAAAATACTCAAACGTGTCTTGCCGCAACCCGGAAATCGTCACCACATCCGCACCGGGATATTCTTTCAGTTTATCAATATCGGAAACTGAAATTCTTCCGCCGCTGATGTCTGCTCTTTCTTCGCGCAGCCATATGCAACTGTGCGTTTTTGCCGCAGAATTATAATCAAAACTTCCGTCAACAAACGAGTCAAATGAAAATTTCATTTTCATCTCCTATACCTGTTTTTTGTTATTATAACATATACTTGAAAATGATTCAAGCAATAAATAAACATACCAAATTTACATTTTTGATAGCATGAAAAAAGCCCGAAATCCCATATAGGATCAGGTTTTTTGCCTCAAATATCTTTTAAGAGACTTATACTTAAAACTTCTCGAACCGGTTTAGTGAAAAGTAAAGAGAAAAAATAAAACCTTCCCGAACTTCGTTCGGGAAGGTTTTTGGTTGCGGAGGTGGGATTTGAACCTCACGGCCTCCGGGTTATGAGCCCGACGAGCTACCAGACTGCTCCACTCCGCGATATATTGGTGCCGGAAACCGGGATCGAACCGGTACGATACTTTCGTATCACGGGATTTTAAGTCCCGGGCGTCTGCCAGTTCCGCCATTCCGGCGAACCTGCGACTTAGGGATGCTTCCCCGGTTCGCTTTATTATTATAGCACGGGCGTGCCGCATTGTCAACCCCTTTTGATAAAATTATTTGACTTTCTGCCGACACCGCACGACATATTTCCCTCCCCCTCTTGACAACCGCCGTCGCTTTCAATATAATTAAACTGCGGCCGCGTAAAGCGTGCACGCCCCAGATTACGAAAGGTACGGCTATCATGAGCAAGAAACTTATAATTCTCGACCCCGGTCACGGGGAGTTCGGCAACCAGCACACCACCCGCGAGGGCTTCTATGAGGGCACTCAGAACTACGTTCTCGCCATCCATCTGCGCGACGAGCTTGCCGCGCGCGGCTTCGACGTCATGATGACGCGCAACGCCGTCGGTGAAAATCCGTCGCTTGAGGAGCGCGGCTCCATGGCAGGCAAGAACGGCGCGGTCATGTTCCTTTCCCTGCACTCCAACGCTCCCGGAGCCTCGCCGTCGCCCGAGCGCTACGCCAGCGTGCGCGGCGCCGAGACCTACTACTCAATCACCGACGAGGAGCACAACGCCGTCATCGCGCGCGCGCTCAACGACGCTGTCGTGTCGGTTATGAACACCGAGGATCGCGGCATCAAGACCCGCCGCTACCCCGACCACCCCGACTGGGACTATTACGGCGTCATACGCGCCGCGGCTCAGAGCGGCTGCCGCACGGCATTTCTCGTCGAGCACGGCTTCCACACAAACCCTGCCGACTCCGCATTTTTGCAGGACGAGAGCTGTCTTGCGCGTCTGGCAGCGGCCGAGGCGGAGGTTATCGCGCGCTTTTTCGCCTGATTTGTCGAGGGCATTTATACAAAAATAACGAAATTCTTGTCCCCGAACTTAAACAAACTATTGACACAGCCACTGTTGTGAGTTATAATAAAGAGGTAGTATTCACTCTTGCCCTAATATAATTGGAGGTTTCGTTAAGAAATGAAAAAATTACTTAGTATTCTTATGGCGGTTGCACTGCTTGTTTGTCTCGCGTCCTGCTCGAAGGACGACGGCAACCCCAATACGCCCATAGACGACGTTCCCAACAACAACTATTCCACCGCAGACGGCACTGCCAGCTTCAAATACGAGATAACCACCCTCAACGAGATCCGCATCGTCGGCTACACCGGCAAATACGAGCAGCATGCTGTCACCGTACCCTCCGAGATAGACGGCATCGAGGTCACCGAGATCGGCAACCAGGCGTTCTACTATGCCAACAACATAACCTCCATCACGCTGCCCTCCACGATAAAGACCATCGGGGCCTGGGCTTTTGCTGGCTGCTCCTACCTCACGAATGTGACCATTCCGGACAGCGTCACCGAAATCGGCGACGGCGCGTTCTACAAGTGCGAGCTGCTGAAGGATCAGAAGCTTCCGACGTCTCTAACCGCTATCGGCCGGTTCACCTTCTACGAGTGCACCGCGCTAACATCGATTGAGATTCCGGCGTCCGTCAAGACGATCGGAGACTCCGCGTTCTGGGGCTGCACCGCGCTGACCGAGGTCAAGGGTGCGACGGGTCTCACAGAGCTTGGCGGCTACATATTCAACGGCTGCACCGCTCTGGTTGACATCACGCTTGGCGAGTCTGTCGGAAAAATTGGACTTTACACCTTCAACAACTGCGCGGCCCTTCAGCTGAAGGTAACGGCAGGCTCCTACGCCGAGAAGTACGCGCAGGACAACGGCTACACACTGGCAAAGTAAGTTGCATTAAACTGAATTTTGCGGTTCCCGCAGGTGACGGCCTGCGGGGATCGCTTTTTTATTAAGAAAAGTTCTTTAGCCTTGGCAGGCACTCGCCGTGGAGGCCACCGACGGTGGAGAAGTGTACTTTTCTTAATAAAAAAGCAGTCCCCGCAGGCTTCCCTGCGAGAACCGCAAAAACATTTTAATCAGCATACGGGCAACATCAACGAAGTGCTGCCGCACTTCATTGATTGCAATACGCCCACACCTCAATACTCCTCCACCCGCACCAGTATCACCGACAAATCATCCCTCCCCCCGACGCTTTGCGCGCGGCCGGTTATGCGGTGGGCCATGAGGTCGAGGTCGTCGTCCCACTCGAGGCTGAGGACATCCTCAAGCCACTCCGGCGATGAACAATCCGGGGGCGAACCGTCCGACGGCGGACAATCCCGCTCCGAGCCGCCGGGCGTCTGACCCGGCAGCGGCAGCCCGGCATCGGTCACGCCGTCGCTGACCATTATCACCACGTCGCCGGGCATCAGCTCGAGCGACGTCCGGCGCGCATCGATGGCGTTCAGAATGCCCAGCGGCACCGTCTCGGCGCGCAGTCTGAAAACGTCGCCGCCGCGCCGGACGTAGGTCGGCGCCGCACCGCTCTTTATCACCGACGCCTGACCGTTCAAAAGGTCAAGCGTAAAAAGATCGACCGTCGCCGAGCACTCCGACTCCCACGCGCCGCCCTTGGAGCGCAGCACGCCGTTGAGCATTCGCAGTGACGTCTCGACGCCGTTGCCCGCCGACAGCATTTTCTCGAGGAACACCGTCACAAGCCCCGAGCAGAACGCTGCCTCGCTGCCGCTCCCCATTCCGTCGCTTATCAGGGCGTAAAAACGGTCGTGGCCGTCCTCAAACATGCGTATGCTGTCGCCGCATGGCGCGTCCTCCTCGGACGGCACGCACAGCCCCGCCTGCACGACCGAACAGCACCGTCTGCTCGTCAGTGTCGCCTCTACGCGCCCGCCGGAGAGCGAGAAAACCGGTTCCTCAAGCCGACACCCGACCGCCGTCTCGAGACACCGCCGCAGCTGTCCGCTCTCGAGTCGCGCGCGCTCGGGGTCGAGCCCGCCGATGCGTATCACGCGCCGCCTCCCGCCGTAGACTGCCAGCTCGCCGCCGAGCCCCATGCCCTCGAGCGCGCGGCTGACCGCCGCCGCAAGCGCCTCCGACTGCCCGTACTCCTGCCGCTGCTGCTCCACCGCGTCGCACAGCAGACGCGAAACCGCCTCGTAATCCAGTGCAAACAGACTTAGCTTCTCGCTCCGCAGCACCGCCTCGGTCAGCTGCCCGACCTCGACGTTTATCTCGCGGCAAATGCGCTCGATGTCGCGGCAGCGCGTCCGGGTCCGCTCGGGCAGCACCTCGGGCAGGGCGCGCCCGTGGTCGCCGAGCGCCGTCGCCAGCCGCGCGACCATGTCGAGACTGACGCCGTACTCCAGCCCCCAGCACACCTCGCGCCGCGGACAGTCGGGGCAGTGCCGGTCGAAGACGCTGTCGCAGACGCGGCGCAGATCCAGCAGTCCCGGCCGCCGAACCCGGTCGCTCAGCTCGTAAAACACGCGCGACAGCGACGCAAACGCGCCCGACATGTCGAGCATACGTCCCTCGCTCGCCTCCACACGCTCGGCGGAGGTGTCGGGCGGCGGCTCGGGCTCGTCCACCGCGGCCGGGCGATCAAGCCAACCGACCCGCGCGGCCCCACAGTAGGCGGTCGCAGCCAGCACCAGCCCCGGAAGCAGCCGCGTCAGCGACGAAAGCCCCTCCATGTAAAGCCCCCAAAGTATGCCGGCGGTCAGCGCCGTCCCGACCGACAGCAGCGTTGAGAAGGGGCCGAGCACGCCCTGAATTATCGCCGCCATGACAAATATCGGCGAGCAGACCGGGTCGAAGGCCACGCCGCAGACGAGTCCCGCCGCCGCCCCGCGCACGACATCGAGGTGCGAGCTTATGTAGAGCACAACGAAAAATATGCCGAATGCCGCCGGTGACACGCCCCAGACCGCCGTCCCGCGCAGCGCGAAGCTGAGCGCGCACATCAGCGCGCCGCGCCCGACCGTCCGCCGCCACCCGACGGCGTCCCCGAGGCACCAGGATAGCAGCATGACCGCCACCGGCGTGAACAGTATCGAGAAAATCGAGCCGAACATGTCGTAGTAGTGGAACCCGCCGCCGACAAGGCTCCAGAGGCTGACAAGAAAGCCGCAGACCGCGCCCGCCGTCATGCGCAGCTGGGGACTCTCGCCGAAAAGCCCCGCGAGGACTGTCCGTATGCGCGCCGTCGGCGGCGCTTCGGCGGGTAATTTGACGCGGTCGAGCAGCAGGCGCGCCAGCACGCGCAGCGCGATGGCGATGAGACAGGCACCCGTGAGCAAACCACCGTTCTCGGTCAGCGCGAACGACGCCGCAACCGCCCCCGCAACGATAAGCGAAACACCCTTCGGCGCGGCGCAGACAGCCGCGAGGCCGAGCGGGTAGGTTCCGAACGCCATGCGGCAGCCGCCGAGCACCCAACCGAGCGCGACGTAAGCCGCCCCGCCCACCGCACGCCGCAATATCGCGCGCGTCCGCGCCGCGCGCAGCGCGGCGGGCCCGCCGGTCGGATGTCGACCTGTGCCGAGCGTGCCGCGGCTGTCGGCCACGCGCTCCCCCGCGCCGTGACCGTCTGCCATGCACGCGCCTGTACCGTGACTTCCGGCCACACGCTCGCCTGCGCCACGACTGCCTGCCGCGCGCTCGCCCGCGCCACGACTGCCTGCCGCGCGCTCGCCCGCGCCGTGACCGTCTGCCATGCACGCTCCTGTACCGTGACTTCCGGCCACACGCTCGCCTGCGCCACGACTGCCTGCCCCGTGCTCGCCCGCACCATTACTCCCTGCTCTACGCTCGTCCGCAACGCGACTCCCCGCTGCACGCTCGCCCGAACCGATTCCACCTGAACCGACACTGCCCGAACCGACACCGCCCGCGTTCTGCTCGCCCGTGCCGCGCACCTTTTGCTTGTCCTTCATTTTGTTTACCTTCCTTGCCGTAGTGCCAACATGATACTACGTCGCGGGCAAAAAAGCGGTCGAAGCGGGGGTGGCGTTTTTGCACGTTTCAGGGGCGGCGGTGGGAGTCTGTGACGCCGGATGGCCGTCGGTGGACGGCGCGGCGCTGGGAAAACGCCGGAAATGGCCGCCGGGGCGCGGTTTTGTCGCGTTGCGTCGCACATTTTTTGTTAAATTTATGTAAACAGTAACCGTACCTCTTCACAAAAATGAGTTTTTGTTATATAATTAACGCATAAAAATCATTCACCGGAGGCCGTCATGACAAATCAACGCATATGCTGCTTTACCGGACACCGTTCCATCCCGCCCGACGAGCTGAGCCCGCTCGCACATCGCCTGCGGGAGACCATCTGCAATCTGGCGTCGGACGGCATACTGACCTTCCGCGCGGGCGGAGCCATGGGATTCGACACACTGGCCGCGATGAGCGTGCTCGAGCTGCGCGACGAACTCGGCCTGCGTCTCGAGCTGATACTTCCCTGCCACGACCAGACCCGCGGCTGGCCGGCGCGGGACGTCAGGTACTACCGCTACATTCTCGAGCATTGCGACTCATATCGCTACATCAGCGACATTTACACGCGCGACTGCATGCTCGAGCGCAACCGCCACCTGGTAGACGGTAGCGAGGTCTGCGTGGCCTACTGCAAGCACAGCCACGGCGGGACGGCGTACACGGTCGCGTACGTCATGCGCCGGGGCGTCCGCCTCATAATGCTTTGAGCCTCTCTCCAACGCCAAAAGCCCCTATCCCGACGGGATTGGGGCTTTTATTTATGCGGTTATGAGCCGCCCGGACGCGAAACCCACCTTATTCCGGTACGATAAGCGTCGACAGCGCACGGCGCTGCTCCTTTGCAGGCGGGGTCAGCCGACCGTTGTTCAACAGCGCAACAAGGCAGTGAAGCAAAAACCACCCGTCCGAATGAAACGTAAATTGCAGGTCGTATTGCTTCATTTTTCTCAGATGCTCCGGGACGGAATCGAGCGAAGCCCTGACGTACGGGGCCTTGATCTCGTCGAATTCGGCCCTGTGCTTCTCCTTTATGCGGCTGCCGACGGCGAGCAGTCTCCGGCGTATGTCCCGGTCAGCGAGTATGACGGTCTGCCAGGAACTTGTGAAATTGCCGTCGTAGTCGCCATCCGTCCTGACATAGCCAAGCTCGGACAGCCAGGCGTAGTCCTCCCGTGCCAGAGGGTGCTCAACCTCCTGCTCGTACAGGGAAAGAATGCGCATGGCATTTTTCGAATACGACATAAGATCGGCGTCCCTTTCCGACCATTCGCTGTTTATCTGCCACAGAGCATTTCTGCCGTTTCCCTTCCACATCGGGCCGCAGAAATTCTTCATGTAGACGTAGTCCGGCGGCAGAACGATTTTGCGGTCTATGACGTCGGCCTGGCAGATGTTGTGTCCTCCGTCCGGGCGGATTGTCGCAGCTTCCTCGAAGGAAATCGTCTGCTCGACCTTGCCGGAGCAGGCGGCGATGTAGGGGACGAGCGCCCACAGAAGAAAATTTTTGTCCCGCAGCGGCCCCTCGCATGTCGAACCCGACAATGTCGAGCCCGGCAGTGTCCGGTTGCAGATTATGCTTTTGTCGTCAATAAGGCCGCTCTCTGTCAACTCGTCGTACAGCTCGTTTGCGAACAGCCCGGCGGCCCGCTTATACATCGCGTCCTTGAGCGTCAGCAGCCCGGCGGTCGGCTCGCCGATTAAAAAGTTGACGATATGCCTGCCCTTCTGCTCGCAAAGAAAGCCGTATTCCTCAAGAAAATCGACCTCTGCTTCAACAAAAACAGGCGAAACGCCGAGATCATCGGCAATTTCCTCTACCGTTTTTGCCTCGTTGCGCACGCAGTAGCATATGTTCTGCGACAGAGCGGAGCGGAAGAATTCGTCCGGACTCTTTGTCCCGACAGTGCCGTTCAGGCCGTAGGAATCAAATCTGATGGGGTTGAATTTAAGCTGACTTGCCTGCCTCATTGTGTCCATACCTCGTTTCAGTTCTTTTTTCGCCTCAAACAGGTGCCATTTGACAGTGCCGAGCGGAATGCCAAGCTCCTGCGCAATATCCGCCTGCCTGCGATGCTCAAAATAGTACGCGATCACTATCCTCCGCTGCAGTCCGGAAAGATAGGCAATCCCGCGCTGCAAACGACGCACGTTCTCCGCGCTGTTGTCTTCGGGCAACGACTCGCTGTCCGCAAGCACCTCGGCAATATCGTCAATCGACGCGCCGACGACGCTCCGGGCATTGTCGCGGTAGTAGTTGCTCAGCGCGTTGTGCGCCACCGTCCAGATGAATTTGCCGGGCTCCGCGATGTCGTCCCGGTTCAGCAGCGCCCGGAACGCCCGCAGAATAATCTCCTGAGACAAATCCTCCGCGTCCTGCACGCTCCGGCACCGCTTGAGCGCGAAGCCAAAAACAGGCTTCAGATATTCGGCTATCGTTTTTTCGGCATTTTGTCTGTTCACGTATTTACACCTCTTTGAGAGCTTTCACTCATATAGACACACAAATCGAAAAAGGTTGGCATAAAAATAAAAAAGCCATGATAAAATTCAATCCATCACGCTATCTTAATCCCCCACACGAACCATTGTTGAAAGTTTTGCTGGGTCCCGGGGGCTTTTTCAAAAGCCGCCCGGGCGGGGTCCGGGGCTGGCCCCGGATCATTTGCCTCGGGGGTCCGGGGCTGGCCCCGGATCATTTGCCTCGGGGGTCCGGGGCTGGCCCCGGAATCTTTGTCCCGGAATTCAGTCCCCGGATTTACTCCCAGTCACCCCCCAGACTCTCCAGCGTGATGCCGTCGAAGTAGTCCTCGGTCAGGCGGTAGTATTCGCGCCACATGGGGAGCGTGGGACAGAATGCGGCGCGCGGGCAGGGCTCGGCGCCACATTCAAGACACGCGACGGGCGCAAGCCCCGGCTCGGTCGCGCGCAGAATCTCGCCGACCGTGTACTCGCCCGCGCGGCGACAAAGGCGGTAACCGCCGCCCTTGCCGTGCACGCCCTCGACCAGTCCCGCCGAGGTCAGCGAGGACATAATCCGCTCGATATACTTGAACGAAATGCCCTGTCGCTCGGCCACGGCACGCAGGGGGATGAGCCCCTCGCCGCCGTGCTCGGCGAGGTCGAGCATTATGCGGACGGCGTACCGTCCTCTCGTGCTTATCACTGCTCGCCTCAGTCAGCGAAGAGCGGGGTCGAGAGGTAGCGGTCGCCGGTGTCCGGGAAGATCACGACGATGGTCTTGCCCGCGGCCTCGGGGCGTTGAGCCAGCTTTATGGCCGCCCACAGCGCCGCGCCGGACGATATGCCGACAAGCACGCCGGTCGTGTGACCGATCAGTCGCCCGGTTGCGAAGGCATCGTCGTTTTCGACTGTGATAATCTCGTCGTAAATCGACGTATCGAGCACATCGGGGACAAAGCCCGCGCCGATGCCCTGAATCTTATGCGCCCCGGCGACGCCTGTCGACAGCACCGCGGACGTCGCGGGCTCGACGGCGACTATGCGCACGCCCGGATTTTTGGATTTGAGGTAGCGTCCGACGCCCGTAATCGTGCCGCCCGTGCCGACGCCAGCGACGAAATAATCGACGTGTCCGTCGGTGTCCTCGTAAATTTCGGGACCGGTCGTCTTGAAATGCGCCTCGGGGTTGGCGGGATTGACAAACTGGCCGGGAATAAAGCTGTTCGGAAGCTCGGCGGCGAGCTCATTTGCGCGTGCGATTGCGCCCTTCATGCCGAGCTTGCCGTCGGTCAGCACCAGCTCGGCGCCGTAGGCCGCCATAAGTCTGCGGCGCTCGACCGACATGGTATCCGGCATGACGATTATGGTACGGTAGCCGCGCGCGGCGGCAACGGCGGCGAGGCCGATGCCCGTATTGCCCGAGGTGGGCTCGATTATTACCGAGCCGGGACGCAGCGCGCCGCGCTCCTCGGCGTCGTTTATCATGGCGAGCGCCACGCGATCCTTGACCGAGCCCGCGGGGTTGAAGTACTCCAGCTTGGCGACGATGCGGGCCTTGAGGTCAAGGTTCTTTTCGATGTTTGTCAGCTCCAGCAGCGGCGTGCGCCCTATCAGCTGGTCGACGGATGTGTGAATGTTTGACATGATTAAATCCTCCTTGATGTTGACGTTGGCCGGCAGCTATTCACCTACCAACATAGTATGTTGGTAGTATTATAATGCTCCCACGCGCGTTTGTCAAGGGGGTGGGAAAATTTTTTCCGGTTTTAAGGGGAGTTTCGCGCTCTGCGGAGCGCGGAATCCCCCCACGCTGGCCGCCGCCCGCAGGCGGCGAAACTCCCCTTCGCCCCCAACGAAAAACAGCCCCCGCCGGGGGGCGGGGGCTGTTTTCGTTACTTTTTGTGACACATACCGGCCATGGAACAATGAGCACAGTTGCAGCCGCAGCTTGACTTGCCCTTTTTCTTGTCCCTGACCATAGAGACAATAATCAACGTAACCACGGTGATGAGCACCGCAACAATCAGAATCGTAACGATATTTTCAGCAATCCATGCAAACATGGCAGGCTCCTTTCACAATAGTGTATTCGAAAAATTTGGCTCTTATCAGTGAACCTTGGTAGTCAGTTTGGTGGCTTCCTTGTAGGGGCGGACGAGCATCCAAATCATACCGGCAAGCACCGCGATGGCAACGATGAGACCGATAACATTGAGATGGCCCGTAAAGGCACCGCCGAACTGGTTTATCATCAGGGCGATAGCGTAAGCGAAGCCGCACTGATAACCGATAGCAAACCACGTCCACTTTGCGTTATTCATCTCACGCTTTATAGCACCGATTGCCGCGAAGCAGGGTGCGCACAGCAGGTTGAATACGAGGAAGGAATAACCGCTGATGCCGGTGAAGGCAGAAGCGATGTTCTGGTAGACGGTTCCGGCGCCGCCGCCGTAGAGGATACCCAGCGTACCGACGATGTTTTCCTTAGCCACAAGTCCGGTGATGGACGCAACGGCTGCCTGCCAGTTTCCCCAGCCGAGCGGCTTGAAGATCCACGCAAGCACTCCGCCGACAGCCGCCAGCAGCGACTTGTCAATCTCGTCCTCGGCCAGCATGCGGAAGCCGTCCTCAGCAAATCCGAAGTAGGTGGTGAACCATACAAAGATGGTGGAAAGCAGGATTATCGTTCCAGCCTTCTTGATGAACGACCAGCCGCGCTCCCACATCGAACGGAGTACGTTCTTGGGGGTAGGCATGTGGTAAGCGGGCAGCTCCATAACGAAGGGAGCAGGATCGCCCGCGAACATCCGGGTCTTTTTCAGCATGATACCGGAAACTATGATAGCGGCCATACCGATGAAGTAAGCGGAGGTGGAGACCCAGGGCGAGCCGCCAAACAGCGCGCCTGCAATCATCGCGATGAACGGAACCTTAGCGCCGCAGGGGATGAAGGTGGTCGTCATAATGGTCATACGGCGGTCGCGCTCGTTTTCAATGGTACGCGACGCCATGATGCCGGGAACGCCGCAGCCGACGCCAACCAGCATAGGAATGAAGGACTTACCCGACAGACCGAACTTGCGGAACACACGGTCAAGCACGAATGCGATACGTGCCATGTAGCCGCACGCCTCAAGGAAGGCCAGCATCAGGAACAGAACCAGCATCTGAGGAACGAAGCCAAGCACAGCGCCGACACCTGCGACGATACCGTCGAGAATCAGTCCGGACAGCCACTCGGGGCAGACAGGATTGTCAGTGTCAACACGTAGCAGATCGCTCAGCAGTACGGGAATACCGGGCACCCAAACGCCGAAGTCGGCAGGATTGGGAGCGGCAAACTCAGCGTTGTCGTCGCTGAAATACTTAACAGCGTCGAGATAGGACATCTGAATGACTTTTTTATTGTCCTTCTCTGAATCGGGAACGGAAGAATAGTAAACCTTCATATCGGTCTGGGCGAGCGTTTCCTCGTCCTGGACCGTAACGGTACCGGTAGCGCTGTCAGACTCGGGCTTGAAGTTCCTGATAGCGTCCAGAGCCGCAGCAGCGTCGAAGTCTTCAGCCTCGGGGTCGATTTCTACAAAGCCGTTGATGGCGTTGAGCGCGTCGTCGTACTCACCGGCCGCTTCGTTGTAGGCAGAGGAGCCTATCCAGAGCAGGTGCCAGCCGTCGCCGAACACACCGTCGTTTGCCCAGTCGGTAGCAGGCGCACCGACCGCGACCATTGCGATGTAGTAAACCAAGAACATGATGGCCGCGAAGATGGGAAGTCCCAGCCAGCGGTTGGTGACAATTTTATCGATTTTATCGGAGGTCGTCAGCTTGCCGGCGTCGCGCTTCTTGTAGCAGGCCTTGATTATGGAGGCTATGTAAATGTAGCGCTCGTTGGTGATGATGGACTCTGCATCATCGTCGAGCTCAGCCTCAGCAGCTTTTATATCCTCCTCGATGTGCTTGCGGACATCGGCGGAGAGGTTCAGCTTTTCGAGCACCTTATCGTCGCGCTCGAAAATCTTGATGGCATACCAGCGCTGCTGTTCTTCAGGCAGACCGTGTACGGCGGCTTCCTCAATGTGGGCGATGGCGTGCTCCACACATCCGGAAAAGCTGTGCTGGGGGACGGTCTTTGTCTTGGTGGCGGCCTCAATGGCGGCCTCGGCGGCCTCCATGATGCCGGTCTGCTTAAGAGCGGAAATCTCAACTATCTTGCAGCCCAGCTGGCGGGAAAGCTCCGCGGTGTTGATCCTGTCGCCGTTCTTTTTGACGACATCCATCATGTTGATGGCGATGACAACCGGGATACCCAGCTCGGTGAGCTGTGTGGTCAGGTACAGGTTGCGTTCAAGGTTTGTACCGTCAATGATGTTGAGTATTGCGTCGGGACGCTCGCCGATGAGGTAATTTCTCGCGACGACCTCCTCGAGTGTGTAGGGTGACAGCGAATAAATGCCGGGAAGGTCGGTGATTGTGACACCGTCGTGCTTCTTCAGCTTACCTTCTTTTTTCTCGACCGTAACGCCCGGCCAGTTGCCTACGAACTGGTTCGAGCCGGTGAGTGCGTTGAACAGTGTTGTTTTACCGCTGTTGGGGTTGCCCGCAAGGGCAATTCTGATGTTCATGGCCAAAATCCTTTCCTTATAAAGTAAAGATGAAGTTAGGCAGCGCTAACAGGTTGCCTTGAATTAAGGGGGAGTACCTCCCCCGGCAGGCGGCGGATTACTCCACCTCGATCATATCGGCGTCCGCCTTGCGCAGCGACAGCTCATAACCTCTCACTGTGACTTCTACCGGATCTCCCAGCGGTGCCACCTTGCGCACATAAACCTCAACACCACGGGTGATCCCCATGTCCATGATACGACGCTTAACGGCGCCCTCGCCGTTCAGCTTAACAACCTTGACAGTCTCGCCGATCTTTGCCGACTTGAGAGTCTTCATGCCTGTATTTCCTCCTATAAAAATGATTACACCATAATTTTGCGGGCCATCTCCTCGCTGATAGCGACCCGCGCTTCCTTGACGTTAACTATGACGTTATTTCCCAGCGTATTGACGATAGTCACGCTGCCACCGACGACAAAGCCAAGGTTTTCCAAATGCTGCTTTACTTCCGGGCTTCCGCCTATTTTCTTGATTATTATCGGCGTCCCGACATCAGCCAGACACAACGGCATCATTCTGCACCTCATTTTCCGGCAAACAAGCCCGTGCGAGCCGTTCGCCTCAATACATTGATCGGCGCGTGCCGGTCAAACAATCAAACAAAAATCTCAATGGTTAGCCCTCGCTAACCATGATATATAATACAACTGTCGAGGCGTTTTGTCAAGGCTTTTTTGCAAAAAATCGAGTTTATCCGGCATTTTTGGCGGTTTTGACGAGGCGTTAGCATCAGCTAACCTATTTGATATACAAAATAACCAAACGCAAAAAGCAAACCCACACTTGCAATCGGATATAAAGTGTGCTATAATTGTAGGAGGATGAAACCTGTCGGCGAAGGAGGTTACAAAATGCACTTACAGGAATCAGGAGAAATGTATCTTGAGACGATATACGTTCTGTCGTGCAAGAGCTCCGCGGTGCGCTCGCTCGACGTTGCCGAATACATGGGCTTTTCCAAGCCCAGCATAAGCCGCGCCATGGCGTTGCTCCGCGAGGGCGACTATATAACGATGGACAAGGAAGGTCTGATAACGCTGACGCCCTCGGGGTTGGAAATTGCGACCAAGATATACGAGCGGCACACAGTTCTGACCGAATTTCTGACCCGTCTGGGTGTTGACGCGGACATTGCCGCGGCCGACGCGTGCAAAATCGAGCACGACATCAGCGACGAGTCGTTCAATGCGATCAAAGCCCACATACACGGGGATAAATGAAAATGAAGGGCTCTGCCCTTCCCCGAATGTTGGAGGTTAAAGTGTGTTTTTTGCGGTTCTCGCCGGAATGCCCGGCGGGAACCGCTTTTTTGTTAAGAAAGCAGTCCCCGCAGGCTTCCCTGCGAGAACCGCAAACTTAAAATTCAATTAATGCATACAGGCAACATCAATAACTCACATCTCGGCAAATAACCTGCTTCCCCTCACGCGGAGCCAGCGGCGCAGCAGCGCCGCGAGAACGCCGAGGACGATGACCGTCACCGAGACGTAAATCCCGGCAAAACCGACGAACAGCACGCACCCGAGACCGTACAGCATAGCGAAAACCATGCCGCCCATCAGCATGATGAATACCCCGAGCCCCTGCTTGACTACCGCAACCTCGGTCGTCCAGTTGAAATTCGGGCGTTTGATGTTGAGAATAAGCCCCAGCTCGGCAAACACGAGCGCCATCGCCTGCGGTATGAGTATCGTCGCGACGGTGGTCAGTATGTTTCCGTTCCAGGTCACAACGACGCCGACCGCCGAGCATATGAGCGCCGGGACGCAGGTCGCAATCAGCTGAAAACGCAGCTTGGCCTGCAGCGCCTGCCATGCCGTCACCGGCAGCGACTGGACAAGCCACAGCGTCTTGCCCTCGAGCGAGACCGCGGCGGTCGTGCCTATGTTCATGCTGACCAGGAGGCACACAATCGTGCTCGCCGCCAGCGGCAGCAGCTGGTTTCCCTCGCCGAATAGCTCAACGAGCCCCTCGGACAGAGCGTCCGCTATCTGCCCGCCCTTGAGCGCTATTGCGCCCGCGGCAATCAGCAGCATCAGCGAACCCAGATAGCAGTTGAGCATGCAGGTCGCGCTCGAGGTGATGCGCTGGCGCTCGCGCGCGAGCAGCGCCGCCGACTGACTGCGCACGTGCGCGGTCTTCTCGCGGTAGACCGTCTTCGCCACCTTGCCGGGTGTGGTCGCCAGCTTGATGAAGCTGTGCGAAAGCAGCCACCACACAAACGCCATCAGTGCCGCGACGGCCGCAAGTATTATCACGGACGCGAGCGCGTCGCCGAGTCCCATCCGGCCGATGAGGTAGAGCGGGTAGGCCGCGCCGTGACTGAGCGCCTCACCGATGGCGGCGGCGTTGTCCATAAAGCTGCTGAGCAGCTGGTAGGAGTTAAAGTAGATGTAGTAATACGCCCCTATGAAGACCAGCGAGGCAATGACCGAGAGCAGGCTCTTGCGCTTCAGGTGCGCGTTTATCCTGGCGACAATCCAGCCGAGCCCGCAGGAGAGTATCATGACGATGACAGAGATGCCGAGCAGCAGAAGTATGCCGCCGACAACCGTTCCCACCGTGCAGGCGACCATGACGTTGTAGACAACAATCGCCGGGACGAGCACAACGCCCGAGAACAGCAGCCCCATCAGGTAAACGCCCGACAGCCGCGAGACAAGTATGGTGTGGACGGGAATGGGCAACGAGAGCAGCAGACTGTTGTCCTTGGCCTGATAGAGGCTGGCGAATGTGTTGAAAACGCTGCCGAAAACGCCCATCGTGACCGAGACAATGCCGATAATTGAGAAATACAGCCAGTCAAGCGACAGCTCGTGCAGCGGCGAGGCGAGCGCCGCCGACATAACTCCGAACAGACACACCGAGATAAACAGCATCAGCAGCACGTACAGCGCGATAAAGGCGATGCTCGCGCCCTTCGAACGGCACTTTCCGCTACGCTGGTCGTAGAAAAAGCTGCGGTTAAGCTCGTAGAGCTGCTTTTTCAGAAGGATTTTCAGCATATTCAGCCCTCCAGCTCGAGGAACACCTGCTCGAGCGATTCGTCGCCGCGGACCTCCTCCATGGTGCCGCTGCGGATGAGCCGGCCGCCCTTGATTATGGCGACCTTGTCGCACAGCTTTTCGGCAACCTCCAGCACGTGGGTAGAGAAGAAGATTGCGCCGCCCTCGCCGCAAAGTTCGCGCATCATGCATTTGAGCGTGTGCGCCGCCTTGGGGTCGAGTCCGACAAACGGCTCATCCATGATGATGAGGCGCGGCTGGTGCAGCCACGCCGAGATTATCGCCAGCTTCTGCTTCATGCCGTGCGAGTAGGCCGAGATGGGCTGGGCGAGGTCGTCGGTGAGGCAGAAGGCGTCGGAATATTTCGCGATGCGCTCGCGCCGGTCGGCAGGACTGACGCCGAATATGTCGGCGATGAAGTTTAAGTATTTGATGCCGGTCATGTACTCGTAAAGGTCGGGGTTGTCGGGAATGTAGGCCAGCTGACGCTTGCAGGCGAGCGGGTCGTCCTTGACCGACACGCCGCCGACCGTGATGCTGCCATCCTCAAACGGCAGTATGCCGACCACGGATTTTATCGTCGTGGTCTTACCCGCGCCGTTGTGACCGATGAAGCCGTAAATCTCGCCGGGGGCGATGTGCAGCGAAACGTCGAATACGGCGACCTTGTCACCGTAGCGCTTGGTGAGATGCGATATGTTGAGCATATATGTGTCCTTTCAAAGGTATTCGTTATATAACATGCGTTCTGTATTGTATCACACAAACCGACCGCTGTCAAGGGGGCCGTCGACATTTCGCAGAAATACCGCGCGGGGACTTGAAACACGTGGGAAAGTGTGGTAGAATGAAGATAATAATTATTTTGAGGTGACAGGCATGGATATTATTAATGTAACAAAAAACGCCCCGGTGGTCGGGGAATACGACGTTGTCGTCTGCGGCGGCGGCTCGGCGGGCTTTATCGCGGCCATATGCGCGGCGCGGTCGGGATTGCGCACTGCGCTGATCGAGCGCTTCGGCTTCCTCGGCGGAACGGCGATAAGCGGTTACGTCGCGCCTATCAGCGGATTTTTCAAAAAGGGACGGCAGGTCGTCGGCGGCATACCGTTTGAGTTTATCGGACGCATGGAGGCGCTCGGCGGCGCAAAGATCGAGTACCCACGCGGGCACGTTTCGTTCGACCCCGAGATATACAAGCTGGTCGCCGCGCGCATGGTGCACGAGGCGGGCGTCGAGCTGTACACCAATTCCTACATCACCGACTGCGTCGTACATGACGGGCGCGTCTCCGGGATAATCATCGAGAACAAAAACGGCGCCGAGGCGCTGCGCGCCGCCTGCGTCATCGACGCGACCGGCGACGCCGACCTCTGCCGCATGGCGGGCATGGACTTCCTGCCCGCAAATCCCGACGGACTTCAGCCGCTCTCTATGTGCTTTGTCATAGGCGGCGTCGACCTGACAACGCCGCTGCTGCGCGACTGCATACACCACGACGGCCGCGTGCCGCGCTCGGTCAACGACGTCATACGCAAAATGCTAAATGAGGCGTACAAGAACGGCGAGGTGCCGCAGTTCGGCGGCCCCTGGTTCAACTCGCTCGAGTGCGGCGACCTTGTGGCCGTCAACGTCACGCGCGCCGCGGCGGACGCCTGCGACAACCGCGCTCTGCGCGACGCCGAGCTGCGTCTGCGCGAAGACATGTTCACGCTGTTCGGGAAAATGAAGCAGACCTACCCCGAGTTCCGGGGCGGTCACATCGTCTCCTCCGCCATGGTGGCGGGCGTGCGCGAGACGAGGCACATCCGCGGCTGTCACACGCTGTGCGGCGAGGACTTCCTCGGCGGCAGAACCTACCCCGACAGCATAGCGCTGGCCTCCCACCCCGTCGACATACACAGTATGAAGGACGCGTCGCAGAAGCTGACCTCGCTCGCCGAGGCCGCGCAGATACCCTACGGCTGCCTCGTGTCCGATAAATGCCGCAACGTAATATGCGCCGGGCGCTGCATCTCGGCCGACACGGTGGCGTTCGCTTCCATCCGCGTGCAGGCGACCTGCATGGCCATGGGACAGGCGGCGGCGGTCGCCGCGGGCGTGTTCATGGACGCCGGAGAGGGCGCGCACGTCGCACATATCGACACGGACGAGCTGATTGCCCGCCTGCACGCCGTCGGCGGAATTACTGAGTGATTTCCGCGGTAAAATGACCGTTTTTATGGCTAAAATCAGACTTTATGTTGATTTTCTCTCATAATATGATATAATTACACCCGTCAAAGCGACAATGCTCTACGAAAAGTTCATATTGGTGCATGACAGAAGGTAAAAAAGCAACGGTAATAACGGTAACATGCTTTATTCTTGCCCTTGTTCTCGTGCTGACGGGGATATTTCTGGCGCATGTGAAAATGCTGTTCCCGAACGGATATAATTACGACACCGACGCTGAGTCGGTCGCTGGGCGGAGCAGGGTGCTGCGCGTCGCCGCCGACTATGACCACGCGTCCTACTCCTAGTACGACGAGAGCGGCACGCCGGCAGGCTACGACGTCGAGCTGATATACGCGCTTGCCCGCGAGATGAACTGCGACGTCGCGCCCGACCTGTTCAGCTGGAGCGATGCCCTGGACGGCCTGCGCGCGGGCAACATGCTGCTGCGCTCGATGGGCGTGAGCATACGCACAACCTTCGCGGGCAACAAGAACAGCTTTATAGGCTATGTCAGCGGGGACGGCTTTTGTTTTCTGTCACCTCTCCTCCGACGTCGACCCGCAGGAGCTTTACAAAAGCATAATTGCCATGCCCAACTCCGTCGTGCCGGGGTACAGCTTCTCGGTAAGCCTCGGCTTCTGCCGGGTTGAGCCGGGCGCACGCATCCCGGCATATGGAGCGTCAGCTTCTCGCCCGACGGCAAGGCCGACAGCCTCAGCTGGAGCAAGGAAATATGTCGGCTCATCGGATGCAGCTTGGAGGACAGGGCGCAGCTGCTGTTTGACACGCTCAGCTCGCATGTCCATCCCGACGACCGGACCGAGGTGCATCGCGTGTTTGAACTCTTACACGGCACCGACCCCCCCTCCCTTGATGGCTTGGCAGTGGCGTGCGTCACCCTCATTGCACGCACGCATCCGGCATCACGCCTTTCGGTGACGCAAGTCCTGTCCCCGCTCGGACTCGCCGTGAAGGCGGTTTTAAGCGTTTTTTCTAAACTTATAGGGACATCTTTTGAGGCTGACCAATGCGTGCGTGCGGATGGCAGTTTATAGTGGTGAAGAACGGCGAGAAATGCTTGAAGAGATTAGCTTTGTGGCAGAAAAGCGGCTAAAATTGAACGCTCGCCGAGCCCCGAAAGCCACACCTTCCCGCCCGCCATCAACAAACTGCTTTGCCAGTGAAAAAACAGTTTAGCGAGTCCCCCGAACGAGTAAAACCGGGAACAAAGCCGTACTTTAACAAAGGCGCGGCAGAAAAGTACACTTCTCCACCGTCGGTGGCCTCCACGGCGTGCGCCTGCCAAGGCCAAAGAACTTTTTTCAAAAAACGCTTTCCGCCGACGTTCCGGCGAGCCTTTCCAAGGCCAAAGAACTATTTATGAAAAAAGCGGTTCCCGCCGAACCTATCGGCGAAAACCGCAAAAACAATTTATAAACTTATCCCCCCAGGTACGCTGCCTTAACCGAATCGCTGTGTATCAGCTCGTCGCCTGTGCCGCTGAGGACTATGCGGCCGTTCTCGAGCACGTACGCGCGGTCGGAAATCGTCAGCGACTTCTTGGCGTTCTGCTCGACAAGCAGTATCGTCGTGCCCGTCTCGTGGAAGTGCCTGATTATGTCAAATACCTGGTCCACAAGCAGCGGGGAAAGTCCCATCGACGGCTCGTCCAGCATGAGCAGTTTGGGGTGACTCATCATCGCGCGCCCCATCGCCAGCATCTGCTGCTCGCCACCCGAAAGCGTGCCCGCCTCCTGCGTCCGGCGCTCGCCGAGACGCGGGAAAATGGTGTATATATTCTCAATGTCCGCCTTGACACGGGACTTGTCACCCTCGGTGAACGCGCCCATGACAAGATTTTCGTAAACCGTCAGCTCGGCAAACACGCGCCGCCCCTCCGGAACCTGCGCCATGCCGAGACGCACTATTTTGTGCGTCGGCATGCCGAAAATGTTGACTCCGTCGTATGTCACCGTGCCGGAGCGCGGGTGGATAAGCCCCATTATGCTCTGCATGGTGGTGGTCTTTCCGGCGCCGTTCGCGCCGATAAGCGTCACTATCTCGCCCTGATTGACCTCAAAGCTGATGCCGCGTATCGCCTGTATTACGCCGTAATATACCTGTAAGTCCTTGACTTCAAGAAGTGCCATGGTGCTCCTCCTCAGTTTCCAATGTAGGCCTTGATGACCTCGGGGTCGTTCAACGCCTCCTCTGCCGTCCCTTGAGACAGCACCGTGCCGAAGTTCAGCACCGTTATCTCGTCACACAGCCCCGAGACGAACTTCATGTCGTGCTCGATGAGCAGTATGGTCATGTCGAAGTTGTCGCGGATGAAACGGATGGTCTTCATCAGCTCCTCGGTCTCGTTGGGGTTCATGCCGGCCGCGGGCTCGTCGAGCAGCAGCAGCTTGGGCTTCGTCGCCAGCGCGCGGGCAATCTCCAGCTTGCGCTGCTTGCCGTAGGGCAGGTTGCAGGCCAGATTGTTGCGCTCCTCGAGCAGACCGAATATGTCAAGCAGGCGCTTTGCGTGGTCTCGCATGGTCTTCTCGACCTTGAAGTGCCGCGGCAGGCGCAGCATGCTCTCGAGCAGCGTGCACTTGTACTCCGGTTGGTTGGAGAGGCCGACCATAACGTTACGCACCACCGTCATGTTGTTGAACAGACGGATGTTCTGGAAGGTACGCGCGATGCCGCAGTGGTTTATTGCCTCCTGGTGCAGGCCGCGCAGCGACTTGCCGCACAGCTTGAAATCGCCCTCGGTGGGCATGTAAACGCCCGTCAGGAGGTTGAATATCGTCGTCTTGCCTGCACCGTTGGGGCCGATGAGGCCGTATATTTCGTTCTTTTTTATCTTGAGGTCGACATGCTGCACCGCCTTGAGGCCGCCGAAGCATATGCCTAAGTTCTCTGTTTCAAGTACGTATTCGGACATCACTTATCCTCCTTCTTGCCGCCCGGCTTGTCGGATGAGGCGCGGCGGGGGGCGTATTCGTCTTCAACCTTGAGGTCAACGGACAGTATCTCGTCCATCTTGATCTTGGTGGGGATGCGGTCCCACTCGGCCGAGTCGTCGCGGACGCGGGCCGGGTCGGTGCGCGACTTGAACATCTTGTCGAACAGCGCCTTGAAGTTGTATTTCTCGCGGAAGGCGCGCAGCGCGGGCGCGTTCTTGTAGATGACAAGCACGATAAGAATCAGCGCGTAGAGCATGTCCTTGAGCACGGCCATGTCGCCGGTCAGGACTGTACGCAGCTTTTCGTTGAGTATGGTGATGAGCGTCGCGGCGATGATGGAGCCGTTGATGCTGCCCATGCCGCCGAGCACGACCATGACGAGTATCTCAATGGAGTAGTTATAGCCGAACTTTGCCGCCTGGATGGTGGAGTTTGTGTAGCTGTACATAACTCCGGCGATGCCCGCGAAGAAGGCGGACACCATAAATGCGACCAGCTTGTACTTTGTGACCTGGATGCCGGTCGCGCGGGCCGCAATTTCGTTGTCGCGGATGGCGGTGATGGCGCGGCCGTGCTTGCTGCGCATGAGGTTCTGAATAACGAACAGTGTCACGAGCACAAGTATAAAGCCAATTATGAAGAAGGTTTTGCCGGGGTAGCGGGGGGTGGAGAGTCCGAGGTTGCCGCCGAACGTCTCCGACTGCTGGAACAGCACCTTGACTATCTCGCCGAACGCCAGCGTGACGATAGCAAGGTAGTCTCCCTTAAGCCGCAGCGCGGGCAGGCCGATGATAAAGCCGCAGACCGCCGCCGTAATGCCGCCGACGGCGAGCGAGATGAGCAGTGCGGGGATGCCGTTGCCCAGCGCGCCGACGACAAGCGCCGAAATCTTGCCGCCGAGGTAAGCACCGACGCACATAAAGCCGGCGTGGCCTAACGACAGCTCGCCGAGGAAGCCGACCACCAGGCACAGCGACACCGCGAGCACGATGTTTATCGAAATCTTTTCAAGAATTATCGTTGAGGACGTCTTGAGCGCGCCCGTAAAGACCAGAATGGCAAAAACCACGGTGAGAACCGCGACAACGATATAATTGCCGTAATGCTTTATAAACTTGCTCATTATACCTTCTCCCGTCTCTTTTTGCCCATAAGGCCGGTGGGACGCACCAGCAGTATCACAATAAGTATTGAAAATTCGATAGCGTCCTTATACGGCGCGATCAGAGGGATGGAGTCGCAGATGCTCTCGATGATGCCGAGCACCAGGCTTCCGACCATAGCGCCGGGGATGGAACCGATACCTCCGATGACAGCCGCCGTGAACGCCTTGATTCCGGGCATGGCGCCGAAGGTGTTGGTTATATACGGCGACTGAAGCAGATAGAACAGTCCCGCAAGCGCGGCAAGCGCCGAGCCGATGGCAAACGTAATGGTGATAATGCTGTTGACGTTAATGCCCATGAGCTGCGCGGCGCCCTTGTCCTCCGACACCGCAATCATGGCGCGCCCTGTCTTGCTGTACTTGACAAACAGGTTCAGCCCCACCATTATCACTATCGTAACTGCCAATGTTATTATGGTAGAATACTTTATCGAAAGGCCGCCGAGCGTCAGCTTGCCGAGCTCGGGCACCGCCACGCGGCGTGCCGCCGAGCCGAATATTATCTGCGCCAGACTCTGGAGCAGATAGCTTACGCCGATTGCCGTAATCAGCACCGCCAGCGGTGACGCGCCGCGCAGCGGCTTGTACGCCACCTTCTCAACTACGACACCAAGCACCGTGCAGATCACAACCGCTATCAGCGCCGCCGCAAATATAAACCATGGACTCCCCATGGTCGCGCAGGCGACGCACAGCGTGTAGCCGCCTACCATGATGATGTCGCCGTGCGCGAAGTTAAGCATCTTCGCAATGCCGTACACCATCGTGTACCCTAACGCTATCATCGCGTATATCGCGCCTACGTTAAGGCCGTTAATCAGTATCTCAATTATCTTCATAAATACCCCAATTTCTCAATCGTCAGGGAGTTTCGCACTCTGCCGAGCGCGACCAGCGCCGCACGACGCCGGACCCGTGCCGCAGTGGAGGTTTCGCGCTCTGCGGAGCGCGACCGGCGCCCCACGGCGCTGGACCCGTGCCGCAGTGGAGGTTTCGCGCTCTGCGGAGCGCGACCAGCGCCCCACGGCGCTGGACCCGTGCCGCCTTTTAAAAAAGGCGGGCGAAAACCTTTGAAAAACGCTTCGCTCAGTGACCGAGCGAACACTTAAAACATAAAAAACGGTCTTCCCGCTTTCTTTCCGCAAAGCCTAACCCCTTTTTGAGAGTTTTTGCGGGTTCCAAGGGAGCTTTTTTCAAAAAGCTCCCTTGGTGGGGTTCGGGGCAGCGCCCCGAGACCTTATTTTGCGTCAGACTCTTTGACAACGTAGACGAGGGCTTCCTTGTTGACGAAGCCGGAGGACTCCCACTTGATGGAGGAACCGGTAACGCCGGGGGTGGTATAGGTGAAGCCGCCGTTAAAGATATCGCGGAGGACATCACAGATCTCGCTGGGCGAGCTTGTGACGCTGACCTTATCGCCGGCCATGAGCATGGCGTTATAGATAGCGTAGACGCAGTCGTAAGCGGAAGCACCGAACTGGTTCAGGGTTTCGCTGCCGAACTTTTCGGTATACTTTTTGATATACTCAGCGGCCGCGCCATCAGTCGCCTTTGAGTTGAAGTGCGACAGGTAGGAGACCTTCTGAGGAATCTTAGTTATATCGAAGCCGGCGACGCTGGTATCGATGCCGTCGAGGCCGTCGCAACCGTAGTAAACAGCGTCAGGAGCGACGTCATTCTTGGCCTCGTCCATGAACTGCGCGGCGGGCGTGTAGTAGATGGGCATGAAAATGAACTTGCAGGACTTCAGCGTGTCGATCTGTGACTGGAAGGAGGCGACCGTCTCGCCGGAGAAGCTGGCCTCAACGAGGGTTATGCTGGAGTCAAGGGTTGCCTTGAACTTTTCGCGGATACCGGTGGAGTAGGGGTCATCGGAGCGGTAGAGCATACCGATGGTCTGACCGGCGTAGTTTGCGTTGACGTATCTGGCGGCCTCACCACCCTGGTTGGCATCGGCGAAGCACATCTGGTATGCGTTGTCGTACTCGACGACGGCGTCAGCCGACGCGGAGGGAGTCAGGAAGAACAGGTTGTCGTTGTGAGAGAGGGTCTTGAACTCGAGGCAAGGCGCAGAGGTAACGCAGCCGAGCGATACCTGCATACCGGCTTCGAACATGGTGGTGTAGTTTGTGCTGACGTTCTCGGGCTTGTGTGCGTCGTCCATCATGACGAACTTAAGCTTGACACCGTTGACGCCTCCCTTGGCGTTGATCTCGTCGACAGCCATCTGGGCGCTGTTTTTAACGGCAATGCCGTAAACCGCTGCGCCGCCGGTCAGCGGGCCGGAAGCACCTATGTAATATTCGGTGTTGTTCTTGGCATAGTTGACCTTGGAGTCGCCCGAGCAGGCCGCGAAGCACGCGACTGTCATGAGCAGTACAAGTGCGAGTGACAAAAGTTTTGCTGTGTTTTTCATGGTGATGATCTCCTTTTGAAATCAAATTTTATATCAGGCGCCGGGCATCTGCACCGGTGCATAATAACTAAACTAAAACCGCCTCACCCCGGAATATGAGGTAAGGCGGTCAATATGCTTTCATCCGTTAAAATCAAGCCGGACGTTTCATTTCAACATATGCCTTACCGTGTCGGGGAATAATAATTCGTACGTCGATAACATAAATTACGGACATTACCAGCAGAGATACTGCGACCAGTACGCCAATAACACCCGCAAACACGGATACAAGGAATATAAAAGCAAACAGAGACACCGCAAGCGCAGTGTCTCTTACAAGCATATTCAGTTCATTGCGCTTCGCGCCTGTGGCACGTGCGGAAAAAGCCATATCCGAAAACATAGCTGAACGACTGTATTCTGTTCCACAACGCATGTTCTTCATGACTCTTCTCCGTTTCTCTGAATGTGATGTGAAAATTCTATCACACGTCGGCCTTATTGTCAATAACCATTTTTTATAAATTTCGTCCCAAACGTCCGCTCTCTATTGTATTTTTATACAAATCTCGCCCCGTCACGCGCCTGTTTCTGCAAGTTCCCCTCGCATTTTTCGCAAAACCACTTGATATTCCGCCCGTTTTTGTGTAAAATAGAGGGCGAACAAATAAGGAGTGTTTTGCCACCTGCGGGCGGCGACCAACGTGGGGGTTCCGCGCTCTGCGGAGCGCGGCCCCGAGAGCTAGCGGTTTTTGCTCCCTTCATTCCGTTTCTTATTCCCATTTTTGTGAAAGTTTTTGCGGGTTTCAAGGGAGCTTTTTTCAAAAAGCTCCCTAAGCGGGGTTCGGGGCTGGCCCCGAGACGCAGCGCCCCGAGAACTCGCGTCCCAAGATGACCCCCAGAAATCCATCAAGGAGGCAATATGTCGCTGATACCGGATTTGAGGCTGGAGGGCTACAAGAGCCTGACGCCGGAGATACTTAAAGAGCAGGGCGTCCGCGCGCTGCTGATTGACATCGATAACACACTCGCGCCGTACGAACAGCCGCTGCCCGACGACGACCACCGCGCGTGGTTTCGTTCGCTCGAGGAGGCAGGCGTGCGGTGCGCGCTCGTGTCGAATAATAAGCCCGAGCGCGTGACAACGTTCAACGCGTCACTGGGATTGCCCGCCTACGCGGACTGCGGCAAGCCGAGCCGTAAGCACCTGCGCCGCGCGCTGGACGGACTTGGCGTCCCGGCGAGCGAGGCCGCAGTCCTCGGCGACCAGATATTCACCGACTGCCTGTCGGCGCGGCGCATGGGCATGAAGGCCTTCATCGTCCCGCCCATACGCGATAAACGCACACTCTTCTTCCGCTTCAAACGCGCGCTCGAGAAGCCCGTCCTGAGGGCGTACGACCGCCGCGCGCGCAGGGCGGCCAAGCATAACACATTATAAGGAAGGAAAATACCATGTGCAAACCTACCTTCGGCCCCGGCGGCAATGGCAACTGGTTCCGTCGCGACGGAATGAAGTCCCCGCTACAGACGCCCGGCTGGCTGTCCCGCGTCGGGCTCGACTCGTTTGAATACGAGGCCACGCGCGGCGTCTCGGCGGGCGAGGACGCACTCCGCGCGCTTGGCGACAAGGCGCGTGAGTACGGCATCCATATGTCGCTCCACACGCCATATTTCATCTCGCTCTCGGGCACCAATCCCGAAACGCGGCTCAAAAGCCTCGAATACATCGAAAAATCCCTCTGGGCGGCCGACCTCATCGGCGCTCGTACAATAGTCATCCACAGCGGCAGCGCCGGAAAAATCTCGCGCGAGGAGGCCATGCGGCTGTCCTGCGACACACTCGAGAAACTGGTCGAATCGCTCGACGGGCGCTATCCTGACATCCGTCTCGGCATCGAAACCATGGGCAAACTCAACCAGCTCGGCACGCTTGACGAGGTGCTCGAGCAGTGCGCCGTCGCGCCCTGCTTCGTCCCCGTGGTCGATTTCGGGCATCTGAACTGCCGCGAGAGCGGCCAGGCCTTCCCCGACGTCGACAGCTACCGCCGCGTTTTCGACAAAATCGCAAACGCCTGCGGCGACGACATCGCGAAATCGCTGCACTGCCACTTCTCTAAGATCGAGTACACAGCCGCAGGCGAAAAAAGACACGTCACCTTCGCCGACGGCGGCGACTGGGGGCCCGACTTTGAACCGCTTGCCGAAGCGATACGGCTCGAGGGCGTCTCACCCAACATTGTCTGCGAGTCGGCCGGAACACAGGCCGAGGACGCGCTTACTATGAAAAATATTTTCTACGGAAAGGTGTAAAATATTATGTCCCATCTGTCAAAGCTTCTTAAATATCTGTCCGGCGCCGAAACCGACTCCATGATCGTCACCTCTGAGGTCAATCAGCGCTACATATCCGGCTTCCCCTTCACCGACGGCTACCTGCTGATTATGCCCGCTAAGTCCTACCTCGTGACGGATTTCCGTTACACCGAGGCCGCGCGCGCCAAGGCCGACAGCGGCCTTGAGGTCGTCGCGCCCGGCAACATGCTGGGCTTTATCGCCGAAAAGCTGGCCGAGTACGGCGCGCACAGCTACAGCTTCGAGGAAGCCACGCTGTCCTACGCGGGACTCGAGCGCATGAAAAAGGCCATTCCCGGCGTTGAGGCGGTGTCGGGCGCGTCCGAGGTACTGGACGGCCTGCGCGAGTTCAAGGACGAGGAGGAGCTGGCCAACATCGCCCGTGCGCAGGACATCGCCGACGCGGCGTTCACACACATCCTGAAGTTCATCAAGCCGGAAATGACCGAGCTTGAGGTGTCGCTCGAGCTGGAGTTCTTCATGCGCCGGAACGGCGCTGAGGCGGCGGCGTTCGACACCATCGCGGTGTCGGGAACCGCGTCCTCCATGCCGCACGGCGTGCCGCGTCCGGTCAGGCTGGAGCACGGATTTCTGACCATGGACTACGGCGCACGCGTCAACGGCTACTGCTCGGACATGACGCGCACCATCGTCATCGGCAAGGCCGACGCCGACATGAAAAAGCTGTACAACACGGTGCTTTCCGCCCAGCTGGCGGGACTTGACGCCGTACGCGCCGGAGCCGACTGCCGCGGCGTCGACAAAATCGCGCGCGACATAATCAACGGCGCAGGCTACGAGGGCTGCTTCGGTCACGGACTTGGCCACGGCGTCGGCATGTACATTCACGAGGCTCCGCGGCTCTCATCGGGCGCTCGCGAGGGCGCGAAGCTGGTGGCGGGTCAGATAGTGACCGTCGAGCCGGGTATATACATCGAGGGCAAGTACGGCTGCCGCATTGAGGACATGGTTTGTGTCAAGGAAGGCGGAATGTACGATTTCGCGCACAGCCCGAAGGAGCTCATAGAAATCTAAGGGCTATTGCATATGCCAATACGCTATAATTAAATTGTTTTTTGCGGTTCTCGCAGGTGGTGACCTGCGGGGACTGCTTTTTTTATGAATAAGTTCTTTGGCCTTGGCGGGCTGCCGCCGTGGAGGCCACCGACGGTGGAGAAGTGTACTTTTCTGTTATGCAACAGAAAAGTACCAAAAGAATGCACCCAAGCGGGGGCGAACCTACGGATTCGCCCCCCTTGGGGATCCCCCCACTCCCGTGGGGATGCTTCATGGGTACGTGCCCACCCTTGCCAAAGTCTGCATCCGGCGGAAAGACGCCTTTCGGGAAGCGCACTGCGTCCGCGTTTGTACTCGCCGGTATGTGCACTGGTATGATGTGGCTGGGCAGGCTAACCATTGACGCCCCGCCCCGGCGGCCTTATGTGCGTCCCGGTGGGGACGTCTGTGGTACAAATGGCTGTTGGAATGAAGTTTTCGGAGGGCGCTTCACCGCTGGGATGAGGTTTGATGTGAGCGACAGCCCACGCCGCACGACCCGCGCCATCATATTGCGGCTCCGCCGCTCATGAAAGCTATTTAGGCGGAAGGTGGGCGGAAGTGTCCCACTATGTGCGCCGTCATATTGCAGCTTCGCCGCTCATGAAGGCTAATTAGGCGGAGATTCTTTCGGAAATGGCCAAAATTAGCGGGCACGGCGGGGGCGGAAAT
>CAKRSS010000014.1 GCA_934401725.1 uncultured Eubacteriales bacterium
CATACATGGTGCGACCCTTCATAGAGCCACGGTACAGCTTGGACAGCTTTTCGTAACACTCCTTAGGATCCATCCAGTTGTTGATGTTTCCGGCGTCCTCCTTTTTGCGGGTGCAGATAAAGGTACGACCCTCCACACGTGCAACGTCGTTGACGGCGGTGTGGTGCAGGTAGCAGCCGGGCAGCTTCTCCTGGTTGAGCTTGATCATCTCTCCGGTAGCGCAGGCCTCAGCTCTCAGCGCTTCCGCCTGAGCCTCGGAGCCGTCGATCCAGACGATCTTGTCAGGCTGTGTCATGGCTGCCATCTCATCGATCCAGCCGGTAACATGCTTGTTTGTGGTCATTGTTTTATCTCCTTCATGGGTGATATTTTTTACCACGCTAATAATACCACAATCCGCGCCCTTTTGCAATATGCCATTATTAAAGGTTACAATTTGTTAACAATTTGCATAAAAACATCACAGAAGATTTGTTGAATGTGCCATAATCAAAGTGTGAACAAATGTTTGCATTTGTGATAAAAGTATGCTATACTAAAGTCGGAATAAACGGAAGGCAGGAGAGTATATGAAGCTGACTCCGCGTGAACAGAAAACGCTTGACTATATCATCGACACCATCAACCGCAAGGGCTATTCGCCCAGTGTGCGCGACATAATGACGGCGGTGGGCTACAAGAGCACATCGACGGTATACAATTGCCTGCAAAAGCTGGAGCTTTTCGGGCTTATCCAGAAGGAGGAGGGCAAGAGCCGCACCATACGCGTGGACCCGATGTCGCCGGGACTCAAGATTCCGGTCGTCGGCCGCGTGACGGCGGGACTGCCCATACTCGCTGAGGAGAATTATGACGGCTACATCGGCTTTGTAGCTGATAGCATCGGCTGTGCGCAGAGCAACCTCTTTGCGCTGCGTGTTATCGGCGTGAGTATGATAGAGGCCGGGATTATGGACGGTGACGTCGTCATTGTCAACAAGCAGGATTACGCCGAGAACGGCGACATCGTCGTCGCCATGATTGATGACTCGGCTACGGTCAAGACGTTTTACCGCGAGAACGGCGGCTATCGTCTCCAACCGGAAAACCATGAGCTGGAGCCGATTTTGACCGACCACGTGCAGATACTCGGCCGCGTGGTGGCCAGCATGAGAACGTACTGATGCCCTAATGGCTGGATATTAACAGGGAGGAGAAACGCTTGAGGAAGAATGACAGAGAGCGGCTGAGCAACGGGCTTTTTCTGAGAAATGTGAAGAACGCGGCAAAATCGGTATTTGGGAATTTCCGTGAATACGCGAGCTTTTTTGCGGCGCTTTTCATTATGCAGACGCTGCTGTGGCTGGTCTGCTTTACGACGGTGACAAACGTCGGGCGCGAGAGGGATGTGATATATTCGTCCTACGATTATCACATGGAGATTACCAACCTCACCGCGACGGACTACGCCTACATAAGCAACGTGCTCGTCAAAAAAGACAACCAGACCGGGCGAAGCTACGAAAGCTACGAATGGCTGCCGCCAGAGGGCGAGCGGCCGTTTTACACGCTGCGGGTGCTGCTCGGCAGCGGCTACGACAGCGATGACGAGTCGGTTTATTTTTATCAGCGCGTCAAGGCGGCGCTCAAGCCTGTCGGCGACGCGAACGTATTCATAAAGTACTACCTGACTCAAAACGGCGTCGACACCGGGCATGTGCAGATAAACTACACTCCGCTTTACAGCTACGACACGCAGACTGCGCCGTCCGAGATAAGGGGCGCATTCTGGCTTTGCATAGGGTTTGGCGTCATGTTCGTCGCGCTGACGGCGCTGCTGTTCAGCATACGGCTGAACCATTACAAGTTCATGTACGGCATATACATGACCTGTGGCGCAGGCTTCAAACGGCTGTACATCTCGTCGATACACGAGATGATGCTCATCGCCACGGCAACGCTGCTGCCGTCGATCGGCGCCGCAGTCGGGCTGTGCGCGGCGGTGTTCGGGAGCGTGGTCAGTATGCGCTGGTGGATGGTTCCGCTGGTGCTGTTTCTCAATTTCATAACCGTGCTTATCGCCGTCCGTGTGCCGACAAGGCGGCTGTCAGTCCGTCCGCCGATTGAGCTCATTGTCGCGCAGGACAACTCGAACATGGTCAGCTCTCCGCGCCGCTCCTTCCGCATTTTCGGCAAGACGTTTCCTTATCACTACGAGCTGTTCTCGGCGTGGCGGTTCAGGACCTATCTTGCGCGCCTGCTTGTGGCGGCGGTCATGTTCACGTCGGTGTTTATCTGCGGTATATTCATATCGGGTATGAACGTCACGGACGCTGGCGTTATCAAACCGGAGTTCACGGTTCACGCCGATCTCTCGGGAATCGACCTGTTTTCGGACAGCGACGAGGAGTTCAATCTTGACGACATCGTCGACATGATGGACGACGCCCAGCACGACGGCATCGGCGCGGTCGATGGCGTCAGCCACACGGTGTGGACGAACGAAACGTCGGCAAGTTCGCTTGCCTCGCTGATGCTGATAAAGCGCAGTATGCACTCGGGCACCAAATACTCCGTCAGCGTCGACACACGTACGGACGAATACAGCTACGCTGTCAACATGTTTGCCTATCAGGCGGTTGACCGCACGTACATAGACACGCTGTGCAGTCTTTACAGCGTCGAGGGAGACCCCTACCTCGTGCTTGAGGGCGGAAACAACATAATTATCAGCGATTCCGTTTATCACGACAGCTGCTTCAGCTTTGCACCCGGCGATACCGTTCTTATCGGCAAGAAGGTGCACGGCAAGCTCCATCAGCTTGACTATTTGCAGCTGAACGATCAGGAGATACTCAAAAAGATGCTTGAGCGCATGACGTTTGTATACGATGAATACAACGTTGTTGCGGTTGTGCACGGGCTTGAAGCGGAGCGCGGCTTTGTCGTCGGCATGAACTGGCGCAAGTACCTTGGCGTGACGGGCAATACGGCTATTTCGGGTGACATTTCCGTCTACCTCGACGCGTCGGTTCCGGCCTCGTCGTCCGAGACGGTGCTCTCCGGCATCCGCCGCGGGCTCAACAGCTATCTTGACGATTACGGTATCAGCTATACCGTCGCCTCGAACTACGCGACGCTTAACCGCGAACTGACCACCGCGCGCGGCACCGGCTCGCGAACGGTGTTGATTTCGGTTCTGCTTTTGCTGCTGTCGCCGATAGTCTGGCTGTTCTCACAGCTGCTGTTCTACTTCAAACGAGAGAATGAGATGAAGGTTTTGCGTATGCTTGGCGCAGGCGAGAGGGCCGTTCGCGGGCTTTACAGCTTTGCGGGGCTTATCGTTGCGGCGCTGGCGAGCGTGACGGCCGTCATACTCAGCTATATTATGAGCTTTACGCTGTTCAAGCTGATGGACAGCTGGCTGCCGGGGCTCGGCTTTACCGAGAGTCCGGGGTACGTCTACAACATACCGCTGTGGGCGATACTCACGGCGGTCGCGGTGTCGGTTGTGTGCGCTTATGTGTCGTCGATGATACCGTATTTTATCAGCCGCAGAAAAACGGCCGCAGAGGCCGCCCGTCAGATGGCGGGTAAGAGTGAAACGGAGGTGCCGAAATGAAAGACGATGACAGAAGAATAATTCTCGAAACTACCGACGTTATAAAGCAATATCACCAGTACGACACCGTCGTTACCGCGGTTCAGCGGGCGACGATAAAGGTTTTTGAAGGTGAATTTGTGGCGATAATCGGGGCGTCCGGCTCCGGAAAGAGCACGCTGCTTCACCTTTGCGCCGGGCTTGACAGGCCGAACTCGGGCAAGATCAGCATCCGCGGTCAGGACATCACAGCCATGTCGCCGGACGAGCTCGGGCATTTCCGCGGTGAGCACATCGGCATGGTGTTTCAGAATCACAACCTGATTCCGCAGTTTACGGCGCTCGAGAACATACTTATCCCGACGCTGATGTGCAACCGCGCCAACTTCTCGTACGAAGAAAATCTCAAAAAGCTGATAACAACGCTCGATATAACCGACCGTCTGCATCACCTGCCGAGCGAGCTGTCGGGCGGGCAGCAGCAGCGCGTTGCCATCGCGCGGGCGCTGATAAATCAGCCGCAGATCGTTTTTGCCGACGAGCCGACAGGCAACCTCGACCGCGCCAACGCCGACGAGGTGCTCCGGCTCCTGCTTGAGGCCAAGGAGGTCATGGGGCAGACGCTCATCATGGTCACGCACGACATGGAGATTGCCCGCCACGCCGACCGCGTCTTCCGCATGGAAAACGGGTTCGTCACGCCGTGGAGGTTGTGAGGGAGACGGCAAAGCATGTAACCACCGCATGTAACACTGCCTGTGAGGGGGAGTGGCGGCTGTCCTTTGCAATTTTTAACTATTTTACTTGACAAAACAGGCGATGTGTGATACTATGAACCTGTTCAAATACAGACATTAACAAAAATCGATTGCTTTCGACAATCAAACTTTATGGAGGCGAGAATGAGAACCAACAACAAATTCGCGGACATTGAAAATCTGAGGCCATCAACAAAACATCCTTATAAAGCCATAGTTGCCGGCATCTTAGCAGGTAGCCTTGTCGCCGCAATGCTATTCTTGGGTTCTTGTGCAAATATGAAGAGTATGGAACAAATTTATCCACAATCTGTTGTTCAAATGCTTGAAGAAAACGGCTACACCTCACAAGATTATGACGCCAAAAAACAAGAATTTTTGAATGCAGACCCTGGAAATTTGGACTGTGGATTGCAAATCGTGCCACATAATTATTACAAAGAAAGATTTGGTTTGACCGACCAAGAAATCTCCGAAAGAGTATTTGGTGCAGAAGTCTTTTTTGTAGACAATTCTTTGTATGTGGCAGGGAAATATGTCCCTACACTCGAAAAATTGGGAATTGTAAAAGAAGGTGAAGACTGGAATAATAATCCGGACGTTTTAGATACATTGAGTTGGTACCCATCAGTTATAGGTACATTATTTAAGTATGATTTGGAACCAGAAGTTTATGAAGCTTTGAAGTCTGCTTATACAGCAACAGACAGAGTGAGCAATGGCAAGACGATTGATAAAGATAAATATACAAACCAAGTTTTTGGAAGAAAGGAAATAATTAAAGGTGAAAAAATTATGACACGAGAAGACCGTGTAAATAATTTCCAATATAGATATTTGTTGGACACCATATTGTCTTCATACACTCCAACCGTTTTGGGCTCAGAGGTGTATAATGCCACAAGTGCTTATTATGTGCGAAACAATAAAGACGATACTACAGTTATAGATAAATATATGATGGCAGGATATCCATTTATAGAAGATGGATATTTGTATGTTCATTTTATCGGTATGTACAAGAATGATCCAAAAATGGAAAAATATTTATTTAGAGCCAGTGTTAAACTTGATGGACAGGATTTAGAACTAATAAATAAGAATAGTAACATTTTAGATGTACCATGCAAACTAACTGATTTGGTGTCTAATGCAAAAAAAACTGGGAAAACTGTGTATTATTACCCTGTCGGAAAGTGTGATATTGAGCCTACAAACATTCGAATTGATGATGCTGTTGCCAGAATTCATCAAGATTTTTATGAACACGGTGGAAGACCTGAAAGCCTTGATATTGAACATCGTTCTAAGTTGAAATAAATGTGAAAACTTGTCAAATTTTGACAAGTTTTTTTTATATTCGTTTGCGAAATTGTTGTATATATTATATAATATATATAAATAAAAAATAAATAACTCAACAAAATAGAATATAAGAGAATATAGGGGTAGTATATGAAAAAGTGTTTTGCATATCTTGTTGGAATAATAATGGCAATCAGTTGCTGCGCAGCGAATCATTAAATTGTATTAAATCAAAAAGGCGGATTCGTGCAGCAAACTCAATCTTCCCTCACACATCCAACCCCGAGACATCCTCGGGCGACTCGCGGCGGACGGCGATGTAGGGCTCGGCACCGCGAAGCATGACGACGGGAGGGCGGGGAATGCGGTTATAATTTGATGCCATGGAGTAGTTGTATGCGCCCGTGTTGAGGACTGCGATGACGTCGCCGGGCTCGACGGCGGAGATTTCTGCGTGCGGGATTAGTATGTCGCCGCTCTCGCAGCAGCGCCCGACAATCGAGCACGTCACGCGCGCGCCTGTCCCGATGGCGGACAGCGCGGTATATTCTGCGCCGTAAAGCGTGTAGCGCGGATTGTCCGTCATGCCGCCGTCGACTGAGACGTACAGCGTCCCCGCGCCGGAGCGCTTGACGGAACCGACGGTGTATAGCGTTATGCCCGCGTCCGCAACGATGCTGCGACCCGGTTCGGTCATGACTACGGGGCGCGGATAGCCGGACTCGCGGCAGAAGTCGTCCAGCGCGCGGCCGACCGACGCGAATATCCGGTCGAGCTCCGCCTCGCGGTCGGATTCGACGTAGCGTATGCCGAATCCGCCGCCCATGTTGAGCAACCGCGCGGTGAATCCGAGCTCGTCGCGCGCTCGGGTGAGCAGCGGCAGCACATGCTCGAGCGCCGCGACATAGGGCTCGGCCTCCGCTATCTGCGAGCCGATGTGATAGTGTATTCCGTCAGGCTGCACGCCCGGCAGCGACTGCGCCAGCGCGATGGCGTCAGACGCCTCGTCGAGCGGAATGCCGAACTTTGAGTCGACCTGCCCGGTGCTGATTTTGGCGTGCGTGTGCGGGTCGATGCCGGGAGTCAGCCGGATGAGCACCCGCTGGACTGTCCCCGCCGCCTGCGCCGCGCGGCTGATTTGCCCGAGCTCGCAGGCGCTGTCCGCCACGATGAGGCCGGTGCCGAGCTTTATTGCATAGGCAATGTCGGCGGGCGTTTTGTTGTTGCCGTGAAAGACGATGTGCGACATGTCAAAGCCCGCGGAGGACGCCGTGTAAAGCTCGCCGGACGACACCGCGTCGGCGTACATGCCCTCCTCGTTCATTATCCGGTACATCTGCCGGAACGACAGCGCCTTGCTTGCATACGCCGCCACGGCGTCCGCGCCGAGATGCCTCCGGAGAGAGGCGAGGTGTCGCCGGCAGTTGGCTCTCACCGCGTCCTCGCTCATGAGGTAAAGCGGCGTTCCGTAGCGGTGTGCGAGGTCGACACATTCGAGAGAATTGAAGGTGAGACGCCCGTCCGCCGTCCGCCCGAGACCGGGGGTGACGGTGGGCAGGACGGTTTTTGCGTCTGTATATGTCTGCATAGTGGTTATCCTGTCTTAGTTTTATTGTGGCAAAATTATTTTACCATGCGCCCATGTCTTTGTCAAGACGAAGGGTGACACCGCCGCGCCGTTTTTCATAAACTGGACATGGAAGCCATTTTTATTCTGAAAGGATAACTACTATGTTTGACAATAATATAAAGCTCGCCCTACTCGGCGGCGACGCGCGGCAGCTGGCCGTGGCGCGTCGGCTGGCCGGACTCGGGTTTGAGACCGCGGTGTGGGGGCTCGGACACGGCGAGGAAGCGCTCGGCGGCGCTGTCCGCTGCGACCGTTGGGACGACGCTATCTCGGCCTGTCACGCGGTGATACTGCCGCTCCCCGCATCGGCGGACGGCGTGAGGGTCAACTGCCCGATGGCCGACCCGGAGTCGCCGCAACGGCTTAAGCTTTCGAAGCTGGTAGACGCACTGCCGACCGGCGCACCCATACTCGGCGGCCGCTTCACACCCGCCTTCAAAAGCATGGCGGACGCCGCCGGACACCACGCCTGGGACTATTTTGAGTCCGAAGAATTGCAGATAAAGAACGCCGTCCCGACGGCGGAGGGCGCGATTGCCATCGCCATGAACGAGCTGCCCGTCACGCTGCACGGCGCGAACGTCGCGGTCATAGGCTACGGGCGTGTCGGGCGCACGCTCACGGGAATGCTCGGCGCGCTCGGCGCGCATGTCACGGTCGCGGCGCGCAAGGGCGTTGACCTTGCGTGGGCTGAGAACTGCGGTTTCCGCACGCTACGCATACAGGTTCACGATGGCGTCAGCAGCCTAAACGTGCTCGGTCAGGGCTACGACGTCATATTCAACACCGTCCCCTACTGGCTGTTTGACGGCAACGTCCTGCCGGGGATATGCAAGAGCACGCTGATAATCGATCTCGCGTCGGCCCCCGGCGGCGTAGACTCGCGCGCGGCGGGGGAGTGCGGGGTACGGGTGATATGGGCGCTGTCTCTGCCGGGCAAGTGCTCACCCTACACAGCCGGAAACATAATCTGCGATACCATACTCGACATACTCTCGCGCGAGGGGGTGGTGCAATGACAGGCTTTGCTTTCTGCGGCTCGTTCTGCACGCACGCGACGGCGCTCGAGCAGCTGGCGCGCCTGCGGCTCGGCGGGCGCGAGATACTGCCCATCATGAGCGAAAATGTCTACTCGACCTCCACGCGCTTCGGTACATGCGAGGCGCTGCGTGACAAGGTCACAGAGCTTTGCGGCCGCCCGATAGTGCACACCATAGTCGATGCCGAGCCGCTCGGTCCGCGGACGCCGATGGATGCACTCGTCATCTGCCCCTGCACGGGAAACACGCTGGCAAAGCTCGCCTGCGGCATTACCGATACGACCGTCACGATGGCGGCCAAGGCGCATCTTAGATGTAGCCGGCCGCTTGTCATCGCGCTGGCGTCGAACGATGTACTGTCGGCAAACCTCAAAAATATGGCACAATTGATGGCGCGGAAGAACATTTATTTCGTGCCGCTCTCGCAGGACGACCCGGTCGGAAAACCTTACTCAATGGTGGCCGACTTCTCGCTTTTGGAGCCGACGCTCGACGCCGCGCTTGCGGGAAAGCAGTTCCAGCGCGTATTTGTGTAATTACAGCGAATGCTGACATGTGGGGGTACCTAATGTTAACATTTTGTTAACAAATAGCGGGTCATATTGTGATAAAATGAAAGCACAAATGTAAATCACAGAAAGGGAAGGCAATAATGAAAAGAACTATCGCACTGGCTCTGTGTCTGCTTATGCTTTTGGCCATGGTAGTCGGATGTGCCAATAACGGGGATAACCCTGCGGACGGTACCACGACTCCCTCTGCGTCCACAACGCCCGGCAATAACACAGACACCCCCGACACGTCCTCGGATCAGTTCGTTCCGGACGACATTGACCCTAACACCAATCTCGGCGGCAGAACGGTTACATTCCTTTACTGGGAGGACTCGGAGAACGTTGAGTTCTTTGCCGAGGATCAGACCGGTGAGGGTGTCAACGACGCTGTTTACTACCGCAACCTCACTATTGAGGATCGTCTGAAGGTTAAGCTCGCTTTTGTCCCCAGCCCCGGCAAATACGAAAAGCAGGATGAGTTCGTTTCGAGAGTCAACGCCGACATCACGTCCAATGCCTGCGAGTATGACGTTGTTGCGGCGTACAGTATGGTTATTGCAACGCTTGCCTACAAGGGCATGACGCATGACCTGACACAGTACGATGTCCTCAACTTCGATAAGCCCTGGTGGCCTGACAACCTGCTCAACGAGTCGATCATTGACGGCAAGCTGTTCTTCGCTTCGGGAGACATATCCACCAACACGCTGTACATGATGTACTGCTGCTTCTTCAACAACGATATGCTCGACAGGTACAACCTCGAGAGCCCCTACGACCTGGTTGCAAGAAACGAATGGACGCTCGATAAGATGATCGAGATGTCGCAGAACATATACGAGGACGACGGAAACGGCACTGTCGACAAGGCGGATAAATTTGCGTTCACGATCTCGAGCTCTGTTCACCTTGATCCCTTCTACTACGGCGCAGGCCTCAAGACCATGGACAAGGACGCAGACGGACTTGTTACCGTCTCTGCCGATCTCACCAGCGAGAAAGCAGTCAACCTCGTCAACAAGGTAAAGTCTTACCTCAATGAGGGCAACTATGCGTTCACCAACAAGGATATATTCGTTGAAGGGCGCTCGCTGTTCAGATACGACCGCGTCCAGATCGCATCGAAGGATCTGAAGGACGTTGAGTTCTTCGGTATCGTTCCGGTTCCGAAGTACGATTCCGCACAGGAGAACTACTCCACCATCCTCGGATTCCCCTACTCGCTGTACGGCATTTCCAAGGGCAGCCGCAACGAGGATGACGCCGCCGTGACGCTTGAGTGCATGGCTTCCGAGGGCTACAGACAGGTCACACCTGTTGTGTTCGAGGAGGGCATGAAGGCCAAGTACGCACACGACAGCACCGTTGCTCAGATGTACGACATTCTCCGTGAGACGCTGAGCTTCGACATCGGACGTCTGTTCACAATGTCGTTCCAAAAGATAACTTTCCAGAAGTTCAGAGAGGCAGTCGGCGATGGCGCTCAGGATTGGTCGACCATGATGAAGACCCAGACCAAGATGCTTGACCGACTTGTAGGAAAATTCAACGACAACTTCTCCGGTATGGAGGGTTAAAAGGTAAAAAAGCCATGTCCGCAAGGGCATGGCTTTTTTGTGCCACAAAGGGCTCGCGGAAAAATTCCGCGAGCCCAAAGCTTTATTGTGCCGATTTTGTCTGCTTCTGGAGTTACTTAAGCAGCTTAACCCAGGGGGATGCCGTGAGTCCCTGCGGTCTCAGACGGTACTCGTAGCACCAACTGTCGCCGCCCGTGCGGTAGGCGCTGGGGCCGGGGTAGGACAGCTTGTCATCGGCGCAGTGAACGGGGCCGAAGCCGTTGACGCGCGTCAGATACAGCTTGATGTCAACGCGATGATGCCCCGCGGGGACGTCGTCAAAGACGGTGCGATAGGGGGCAAATGTGACGTAGCGTGGCTTGCCGCCGTCAAGCGCGACGGTCGCAACGCCGGCGCGGTACTGCGGCACTGTGACCTCGACACGCTCGCCGTGTGTTTCGACGTCCGTGTGATATGTGACGGTTCCGCCGTAGAAGGGAAGCCCCTGCGTCGTAACGCTCTCAAACGCCAGCACCTCCGGCATCGGGACTATCTTTTTGTAGCGCCCGCTGACGTTCACGCCGAAGTCTCCGAGAACGTAGCACCACTCGACCGCCGTCCGCTGACCGAACGGGTAGTCGATCTCGAGGCGGTTTTCGCCGCGCACGATGGGAGGCAGCGCTATCGTCTTTATCGCGCGGTCGACGTACCAGCCGTCCGGCGTCGTGTCGACGGCACGGGAGTTGAAGGTGACGGTCGCGGTCTCGGGCGTCTCGAGCGCGAGGTGCGCGCCGACGTAGTCAATGTCGCTGTCGAATTTGAATACCAGCTTTATGCGATGCTCGGGCGGCGTCTCCGGGAGGTGCCAGGGCTGGTCGGAGCTGCCGTTCCACGGCGTCCAGCCGAGCGAGCGGCGGCAGGCTGTGTCAATGCGCAGAAGCTCTTCCTCTGGCTTCAGCTCGCCGCCGTCAAAGCTGTATTCTGCCGTGTCGAGCAGCAGCGCATTCGGCTCGTCGAGCGTAAAGCCGACGCGCGCGGGAAGCGTCACTGCCGTGGCTTCCGCCTTGGGCGTGGGGACGGCCTCCACGCTCGCCGTGCCGGGGGTGAGACGCAGCAGCAGGCTGTCGTGCTGATAGAGCGTGTGCGGAATTACCGTCGTGTCACCGCGATAGGAGACGGGTTTGTCATTTATCGTGCCGTCGAGCGTGTTGTACAGCTGCACGCGCCAGTGACCGGGCACGGTTATGCGTATCGACTGCTTGCGCGAGAGGTCGTTGTTATAGGGCTCCTTGCCGTTTGCGACAAACAGCCAGCGGCTCTCGCCGTCACGGCGGAGCTGATATATGAGATTTTCGGTCAGGCTGCCGTTGTCGTTGCGTATTTCGAGCGTGCGGTAGGGGTTAAGGGCAGTCAGCAGCGCGGCTTTGGCGAACGGAATGACCGTTGCCGCGTCATACAGCGCGCGTGCGTCGGCGGATTTATCGGGGCTTGCGTCGACGTACTTCGGTGCCTCGCCCATGAATATGAGCTTTCCGCCCTTGCGGACAAACGCCGCCAGCCGCTCAATCGTTGAGGCTCGCAGCGTCTCGCAGCCGGGGACGACAATGGCATCGTAGGCCATATGCCCGACCTTCAGCGGTGCGTCGCCCTCGGGACACTGCTCGGGCAGAAGAGATTCGGAGATGAAGTCAAAATCGACGGAGCCGTAGAGCAGCCACGAGGTAAGGTTCTGGAAATCGGTGTCGAGCTGAGCGCGCAGCAGTCCTGTCTTATCGGACGGCCCCCAGTGCAGCCACATTGTCTCAATCGGGTGAATGACGCCGACGCGAACCTCGGGCGTGCCGCGGGTCAGCGCGGTGTTGAGGCGCGCAAAGTGGTTTTCAATGTAGGAGTATTCGGTGTACCAGCTGGACTGATAGCTGATGGACGCCGGGTAGTCGCGTTTTGCCTCGCCCTCCATGGATACCCACGAAAGGTGCGGCACGCGGACGGTGACGCCCAGCGCCGCCTGCCAGTCGCCGTGCAGCTTGTGACCGCGGAAGTCGAAGCCCCAGCCGGTCACGCCGTAAAGCTCGCTGAGCATGCCCTCACGCCCGTACTGATGAACGGCGGACTGCGCCTGCTTGGCTGTCGTCAGCTCGTAGCGGTTGGCGAGCATGTCGATTCCGGGAATCTGGAAGGAACGGTACGAGCGCATAGCCTCGCCGACAGCGCGTGTCTGCGACTCGAGGCGCGGCTCCTGCATGACATGTCCTGTCATGCTTATGTTGTGCTCGCGGCACCATTCACCATATGTGTCGGCAAACGCCTCGACAAAACGGTTGGTTACGTGGTCATGGAAGCGGTAGCGGGTAAGCGAGACGCGCCCATCGGGCAGCTCCCAGAAGAGCTCGGGGATGTGGGGAATGAGGTCGTCGCCACAAGCGGCGCGGAAGGTGTCGGGCAGGTCGTCTGTCCAGGGCATGGCCTGGTCGCAGGGGACGTCCGAAAAACCGAGTGTTGTCGCGTGTGTGTGCTGCGGCTCGTCGGTGAAGATGGCGGGAATGTGCTTGTCGAATTCGTCGCCGAAGCGCTCATAGTAGCGCTCGTGTGTGACCTCGAGAAAGCGTTTGATGGATTTGCGGTCGAGCACGTTGACATAGGTCGCGCCGTTGTATCTCGGCGAGGGCTGAGGTGACTCGACATAGGCGTACCATAGCCTGCCGCGCGGCTTTGCGCCGGGCTCGACCTGCTCGTAGCGACGCAGACAGCCGCTCCCGTCGAGCTCGACGTCGAACACTGTCAGCAGCTTGCCGAGTCCGCTGCGAAGCGCGGTGGCCTGCTCGTTGCCCACGCGGACACGGCCGCCTTCGACCTCATAGGGCGTCGGCGTGAACAGCAGGTAGCGGATGCGGTACTGCGGGTCGGACGTGACGAACCCGCCCGCAAAGCCGGACGGCCAGCGGTCTTCGTCATACAGCCAGGCGAGCATGTCTTCCTCCTTGGCTTTTTGTACGCAGTCGCCGACACGATCCATGAATTCGCCGCTGAGATAGGGCGTCGCCATACCCGAGCGGACGTGCATGTGAAACCCGCCGAAGCCCATCTGCTTGAGCACGTCTATCTGTCGCAACAGCTCCTCGCGCTCGAGCTTGCAGTTCCACGACCAGAACGGTGTGCCGCGGTATTCGCTTGTGGGGGATGCAAAGAGCTCATCCGTAAGCTCGGGGGCTGAATTCTTTTTGTAAAGCATTGTTACCTCCGTGCGGACAGTACCTCGTCCTCATATTTTTTTACGTCGTCATACCACATAAGACCGGTATCGAGCCCTGCGCGACGGCAGAGCTCATCCCAGACCTCGCCGAGCGGCATGGTCTTCAGCTGTTCGTCCAGCGCCATGAGGCCGGTGAAGTCGCCGGCTTCCTGAAGCGCTGCGAGCTTGGCGTGCGGCGCGAGCAGGGCGGAGAGCAGCGCCTTCTGAAGGCTGTGCATACCGATAATCCAGGCGGCGACGCGGTTGATGCTGGCGTCGAAATAGTCAAGGGCTATGAAGGTACGGTCAAGCGCGTTGCAGCGTACCAGCTCCTCGGCGATGCTGCGGGTTTCGTCGTCAAAGCGGACAACGTGGTCACTGTCCCAGCGCACCGAGCGCGTGACGTGCAGCGCCAGCTTTTCGGAGAAGAGCAGCATGGACGGGATCTTGTCGGCCACAGACTCTGTCGGGTGATAGTGGCCGTTGTCCATGAGCGAAAGAATTCCGCGTGATGCGGCGTAGTTTATGCAGAACTCGCTTGAGCCGACTGTGTAGGACTCAAGTCCGATTCCGAACACCTTGGATTCGAGTGACACAAACACCTTGGAGCGGTCGTAGCCCGCGGCGAGGATGGTGTCGAGCGATTCGGCAAAGCGGGCGCGCGGCGCCATGCGGTCGGCGGGAATGTCCTTGAGACCATCGGGAATCCAGATGTTCATGAGGCAGGGCGTGCCGAGCTCGGTGGCAAAATACTCCGAAATGCGCAGGCAGGCGATGCAGTGACGTATCCAGAATTTGCGCGTCTCCTCATCGGGGCTTGACAGCGTTAGTCCGGTTGCGCGCGGGTGCGCGAACAGTGTCGGGTTGAAGTCGATGCCGAGGCCGCGCTCCTTGGCGAATTTGACCCACGGCGCGAAGTGACGCGGCTCGAGCGCGTCGCGGTCGACCTTCTCGCCGTCGGCGAATATGGCGTAGTTGGCGTGCAGGTTGATGCGGTGATGGCCGGGGATGTGCGCGAGTGCGAAGTCGATGTCCGCCATAAGCTCTTCCGGCGTGCGTGCCGCGCCGGGATAGTTGCCCGTGACCTGTATGCCGCCGTCGAGCAACGACGAGCCCTCAAAACCATGGATGTCGTCGCCCTGCCAGCAGTGCAGCGAGATGGGAAGTGTGCTCAGGCGCGCTATCGCGGCCTCTGTATCGACGCCGAGCGCGGCGTATGCCGCACGCGCGTTTTCGTAACCGATGTTATTTGACATTGGAATCCTCCGATTTAATTTTATTTGTCTTCATTTTATCACAACCGGGGCGTTTTTTCAATAATATAATTGCATATTTCAACGAATTGTGGTATACTTATGCCAATATGAATTTTCTGAGGTTGATATTATGAAAAACATTGACAGAAACCTTACAATGCTGTGTGATTTTTATGAAATCACCATGGGCAACGGCTATTTCAAGTCCGGAATCGGCGACAGAATGGTATATTTCGACGCCTTCTACCGCGACAACCCCGACAACGGCGGCTACGCCATCGCCGCGGGACTCGAACAGATTGTAAACTACATCAACGAGCTGCATTTTGACAACGACGATATAGAATATCTCCGTTCGAAGGGCTGTTTTGACGAGGAATTCCTGACCTATCTCCGTTCCTTCCGTTTTACCGGCGACATGTGGGCGGTTCCCGAGGGGACGGTCGTTTTTCCGGGCGAGCCGCTTATCACTGTCCGCGCGCCCGCCATTGAGGCGCAGTTTATTGAGACCTACCTGCTCATGGCGCTCAATCACCAGTCGCTGATTGCGACCAAGGCGTCCCGCATGACCCGCGCGGCCAAGGGCAGACCCATCAGTGAGTTTGGTTCGCGCCGCGCGCAGGGAGCTGACGCCGCCATTCTCGGCGCCCGTGCGGCCTACATCGGCGGTTGTGCCGGCACTGCCTGCACCATCACTGACGAGGCGTACGGCGTTCCGGCGACCGGAACTATGGCGCACTCTTGGGTGCAGATGTTCGACGACGAGTACACGGCGTTCAAGACCTATTGCGAGATTTACCCCGAAAACTGCACGTTGCTCGTCGACACGTACAATGTGCTCGAGTCCGGAATTCCCAATGCCATCAAGGCGTTCCGGGAGGTGCTTGTCCCGCGCGGCATCACGCGCTGCGGCATTCGTATCGACTCGGGTGACATCACCTACCTGACCAAAAAGGCGCGCGCCATGCTCACCGAGGCCGGGTTCCCGCAGTGCAAGATTGTCATTTCAAACTCGCTTGACGAGTATATAATCCGTGAGCTTATCCGTCAGGGGGCCGAGATTGACGCGTTCGGTATCGGTGAGCGCCTTATCACGTCAAAGAGCGATCCTGTATTCGGCGCGGTGTACAAGCTGTGCGCCATCGAACGCGACGGTGAAATTGTACCGAAGATAAAAATCAGCGAAAACGTTGGCAAGATCACAACTCCGCACTTCAAGAAAGTGTACCGTCTGCGCGGCCGCGAGACCGGCAAGGCCGAGGCCGACCTGCTTTGCGTGCACGACGAAGTCATTGACGACAGCCGTCCTCTTGAGATATTCGACCCCGAGTACACATGGAAGCGCAAGACGCTGACCGACTTTACCGCGACCGAGCTGCTTGTGCAGGTCTTCCGTGGCGGCCGTCAGGTATACGAGCTTCCCGCGCTCGACGACATCCGCCGTCATTGCGCCGACGAGATCGAGGGCATGTGGGACGAGGTTCGCCGTTTTACCAACCCGCACAATTACTACGTCGACCTCTCCGAGCGCCTCTGGCAAATCAAGCACGACCTGCTCAAGTCGGCTAGAAACGCAAGATAAGGGCGCACGTATCGGGGCACTGCCCCGAATCCCGCTCGGGAGGCTTTTGAAAAAGCCCCCGAGACCCCGCAAAACTTTCAAAAAAGGATGGGTTAGAGTCTGTGGAACGCCTAAAATCTCACGTTCCGGCGTCCCACAGCTTCTAACTCGCCCAAATTTGTGAAAGTTTCGCCCGCCTTTTCAAAGGCGGCGCGGATCCAGCGCCGCGTAGCGCTGGCCGCGCTCCGCAGAGCGCGGAATCCCCTTTAACACACAAAGCCCCGCAATCGAAAGATTGCGGGGCTTGACTTCTTTATATTATTTCTGTCCGTAATATGCGCCGGGGCCATGCTTGCGGTCGAAGTGCCTGTTGAGCAGATCCTGCTGCATCGGGACGCCTCCGTTAGCGCCGACTGCGACCTGAAGTATCTCGGTGTTGATCGCCATATGGGCTATGTTCTCGAGTACAACCGCCGTCTCAACCGACGCGGCGGCACTTTCGCCCCACGTGAAGGGACCGTGTGAGCAGACAAGAACCCCATGTATGCGGTCGGGATCTATGTTGGTGAACGTTTCGGCAATGATCAGCCCTGTGTTCTTTTCGTATTCGCCGGAAATCTCGTTCGGCGACATCTTGCGGGTGCAGGGAACCGTTCCGCCGAAGTAGTCGGCGTGCGTGGTTCCGAACGGCTTGATGCCGCGCCCTGCCTGAGCGAAGGACGTCGCGTAGAGCGAATGCGTGTGCGTAACGCCGCCGATGTGCGGGAACGCACGGTAGAGCTCAAGGTGCGTCGGCGTGTCGGACGAGGGCTTGAGATACCCCTCAACTATGTTGCCGTCAAGGTCGACTACAACCATGTCCATGGGCGACATGCGATCGTATTCAACACCCGAGGGCTTGATGACTACGAGCCCGTGCTCGCGGTCAATGCCGCTGACGTTGCCCCATGTGAATATCACGAGCCCGTGCTTTACGAGCTGCATGTTGGCTTCATAAACTTCTTTTTTTAACTGTTCAAGCATTGTTTTTGTGTTTGCCTTTCTGTGCTGATTTCAAGAAATGTTTGCTGTAAATCTCTATCATTTCGTTTTTTGTGATTACGTATGGACTGTTTGCGTAGTTCTTGGCTCCGCATATCAGCTCAACGTGCGCCGCGATTTCGTCGGCGTCAAGCTCAAGCTCAACCTCGGAAAGCGCGGGCAGATACTCCTTCATAATGCGCCCTGTCGTGTGCAGCTCGTCGTATATGCGGCGCATTTTTTCTTTACCGACCTCGGTGCGCTCGTTGTACTCGATGTAGTCGCCGTCGAATATCGCGCAGGCCGCACCGTGGGGGATGCCGTCAATCAGCGTCAGCGGGTAGCCGAGCGGGTGCGGGAAGCCGGTGCCGGTGACGCTTATCGCGATTCCTGCTGCACAGGAGCAGTAGAGTAGTGTCGCGCGCATTTCGGCGTCGAAGTTTTTGGGGTAGCGGGTCAGGACATCCCAGATGCCGCGCATTGCGTACATAGCCATCATGGAGGAAAGCTCGGTCGATTTGGGCGACATGTAGGATTCAAGTCCGTGCGCGAAGGCATCGAGAGCGCAGGAGACAGTCGCGCGGTGAGGAAGCGAATCCGTGTAGGCGGGGTCGAGAAACGCGACGCGCGCCCATGCGCCCGGGTGGTTGAACGAGCGCTTGCGCAGCCCGTCCGGCAGCGTCATGACGGCATACGGGTTGGCCTCACTGCCGGTTCCTGCGGTGGTCGGTATGAGAACGAGCGGCAGCAGCGGAGAGTTGAGCGCCGATGAGTCAAACAGCTGCTCGGGCTCAATGCCGGGGTTGGTCGCGAATGCGGCGATAGCTTTGGCGGAGTCGAGCGACGATCCGCCACCGATGCCGATAACAAAGTCGGCACCGAAGGCGTGCGCGGCCTGTCCGCCGTCAAAACAGGTGGCAAGCGGGGGATTTTCCGTCACCTTGTCGAATATCATGTATCCAACCTGCGCGTCGTCAAGTACCCGGCATACGTCGCCGAGCGCGCCGCTGGCGGCGGCGCCGTGAGCCCCGCAGACGATTACGGCGCGGTGACCCTGAATGAGCGCGGCGGCATTATCCTGAAGACAGCCGCGGCCGGAGATTATCTTAACCGGAATGTTGATGTTGAAACTCATAACTTACGCTCCGTGAAATTTTGGTATCAACAGTATATCACAAATCCGGCGCAAAATCAATACGTTTAGTCACACAGTTTTTTCTCGCGATATGTGAGAATACTAATATCGCGGCGGCCGTGCGGCGGTTTCCGGACAAGGAGAGCGCAAAGGTGCAACGAATGTATAAATAAAATATAAACAAATAGTAAACAATGCCCGAAACCCTTTGAAATTCAAGAGATATTGTGTTATAATAACTTAATCTTATTCATTGCCGTATTTGTCGGAGGAATGCCGGATGAAATCTGATAACGTGTTCGTTGCCTTTTGGGGCGACCTTAGAGAATATATTTTCTCCCCGATAGCAGACATAAGGTTTGTTGACCTTGTGGATATCCTGCTGCTGGCGCTGTTGTTTTTTGCGCTTTACCATTTTGTCAAGAACCGCAGAGCGGGCAAGCTGATGTCGGGACTTTTCATAATCATAGCGCTGCTTGTCGTCAGCACGGCGTTCCAGATGCACGCAATAAAGTTCATTCTGCAAAACTTTTACCAGGTCGGTATGATTGCGTTTATCATCGTGTTCCAGCCCGAGCTGCGCGCTGCGCTTGAGAAGATGGGTAACACGCCTCTCACGGGTCTGCGCAACATCGGCGGAAACGACACTCGCGACCTCGCCGCGCTCACAGCGGGCATCGACTCTATTTGCGAGGCCGTGTGCGACATGTCGCTTTATAAGACCGGCGCGCTTATCGTCATTGAGCGCTCGGTGAAGCTCGGTGAGTACATCAAGCCCTCCAACGAGATATGCGCCAAGCTGTCCTCGCGCCTGCTTCAGAACATTTTCTACGACAAAGCGCCCTTTCATGACGGCGCTGTCATCATCCGCGATATGCAGATATACGCCGCTGGCTGTGTTCTTCCGCTCACGGCGGCTGAGAACATTGACAACAGCATGGGCACGCGTCACCGCGCGGCCATAGGCATCAGCGAGGTGAGCGACGCGGTGGTGGTTGTGGTCTCGGAGGAGACCGGAATCATCTCTATCGCCTGCGAGGGCGGAATCTCGCGCAACTACAACTACAACACGCTCAAGCACGAGCTGATGAGGCTGCTGTCGCACAACGGGCAGCGCATGGTGAGCGCGGCGCGTCCTGCCGGACGCGATAACAATGCGGGAGGTGCCGACGATGAACAATAACAATAACAAAGAGCTCAGGGATACAGATACCGCAGCCCCCGGCGAGGGAGGCGACGGCGGCAAGCGCCGCGGCGACTTCTGGCGGCGCATTCTTGAGGCCGTCAAGGGATACTATGAGATAGTCCGTGACTGGCTTACCGGCAGGCGCGGCTCGCGCGGCGACAGATGGGCGTTCGCGCTTTGCCTGCTTATGGCTGTGACGGTGTGGCTGTACGTCATGAGCACCGATAAAACAGGTTACGAGCAGAGAATTTCAGGCGTTACGGTCGGAATCGAGGGCGCATCGTCGCTCAGCACGAGCAACATGTCCGTCATCGACGGCTACGACAGGACGGTCACGGTCACACTGTCGGGCAAGCGTGGCGACATAAGCTCGCTCACGGCGGACGACCTGCGCGTTTACGTCGATGTCAGTCAGATTACTTCTACAGGCCGATATAACCTGCCGGTGCAGGTCGAGGTGCCCAAAAATTCGACGCTTGTTTCAATTGAACCAAGCCAGATTTCGGTTAATGTCGACGTTAACACCAGTCGCACGGTGGATGTTAAGGTCAAGCTGGACTACGTGCTTAACGCCGCCTACTCGTTAAGCGAGCCCCAGGCGGATCACGAAACGGTTGTTATCAGCGGTCCGGCGTCGGTGCTCGATACGGTTTCGTACGCGGCGGTTTCCTTCAACGCCGGAGTTATTGACAAGAGTCTGAACCTCGTCGGAACGGTGGCGCTGTACGACGAATACGGAATGATAATTTCAAACCCCTACGTCAAGTGCAATGTCACGGAAATAATGGTGTCCGTCAAAGTGACGACCACTAAGAAGGTGCCGCTCAAGATAAGGTTTACGAACGGTGTAAGCTCGAACTACAATGTCAGTATGCACCCGTCCGAGGTGACTATCGTGGGTGACCCGCAGCTGGTCAGCGGCATAAGCGAGCTGTATGTGTACACCGTCAACGACGGTGACATAGAGGTCGGCAAGCCGCTCATACTCCACATCAGCGAATTTGAACTGCCGGAGGGCGTGTCGGTGGTCGACTCCGACCGCGGAGTTTCCATTGACATCGAGAGGATATACTGATGGCAGAGAACCGTAAAATATTGCTCGACGGCATCGGACTCGGCTTCGAGGCCGCCGAGCAGGACATACTTGCCGCGGCAAGACAAAAACTCAGATTGGCGGGATACACTCCCGCCGGTCTTACATTAACGCTGTATCGCAGAGCCATCGACGCCCGGCGCAAGGACGACATAAAGCTGATGTGCGCGGTTCTTGTTGAGGGCGAGGGACTGCCGTCTGGCGACGCGCTTAAGGCGCTAGGCGGACGTGAGTACGCCGAGCCGGTGCTCGAGCTGAAACGCGGGTGCGAGCGCCTCAGCGCTCCGCCGCTCGTGGTCGGAACAGGTCCTGCGGGCATGTTTTGCGGGCTGTTGCTCGCCCGGTGCGGCTACGCGCCGGTGGTCATCGACCGCGGCGGCTCGGTTGACGAGCGTGTGACGGCGGTGGAGACATTTACGTCGCGACACATACTGAACAGCGAATCGAACATTCAGTTCGGTGCGGGCGGCGCGGGGACGTTTTCGGACGGCAAACTCGTGACCCGCATTTCCGACGCGCGCTGCGCCTTCGTCCTGCGTACATTGGCAGGGCACGGCGCACCGGCTGACATACTGACGCGGGCCAAGCCGCATGTCGGCACGGACGTGCTGCGTCACGTGACGCAGAGTCTGCTCGACGAGATAGAATCGCTTGGCGGACGCATGATATTCAACTGTCGGCTTGACGACATCGAGGAGCGCGCCGACGGACTTATAGCACACACCACGTGCGGAGACATAGCTTGTGGGGCGCTTGTCATTGCACCGGGGCACAGCGCGCGCGACACCTACGGAATGCTCGGCCGACGCGGGCTTGTGATCGAGCCCAAAGCGTTCTCGGTCGGGGTCAGAATAGAGCATCTTCAGGCGGACATTGACCGCGCTCTCTATGGTGCTCATGCGGGAGACCCGCGGCTGGGGCCTGCCGAGTACACGTTGTCCGATACGACGGGCGAGCGCGGGGTTTACACCTTCTGCATGTGTCCGGGAGGCGTTGTCGCGGCGGCGTCGTCCGAGACCGGGGAGCTGGTCGTGAACGGTATGAGCTACCACGCGCGTGACGGGCGCAACGCCAACTGTGCCGTGGCGGTGAGCGTGCTGCCGTGCGATTACGGCGGAACGCCGCAAGCGGCGATTGAATATCAGCACCGCGTTGAAGTGGCGGCGTACGAGGCCGGGGGCGGGGAATTCCGTGCGCCGGTCGAGACGGTGGGCGATTTTCTCGCGGGACGCTGCTCGCATGAGCCTTCGCGCGTCCGCCCGACCTATATGGACGGTTTTGTTCGTCCGGCAGACCTGAGTAAAGTGTTTCCGGACATTATCGTGCGGAATCTCGGGCGCGGACTGCGCAGCTTCGGCCGCAAAATCCGCGGGTTTGACGCCCCCGACAGCGTGCTGACGGGTGCCGAGACGCGGACGTCGTCGCCGATACGGATATTGCGCGGCGAGTCGCTGACCTCCCCCGGACATGACCGCATATACCCCTGCGGCGAGGGAGCCGGATACGCCGGCGGCATCACCAGCGCGGCGGTTGACGGTATACGCGTGGCGCAGGCTATCATGAGCCGCTTTGCGCCGCTTGGTTGATTTGGAGTTAGTATGATTACAGAAGCATTGGTTATAAGCGCGGGCGGGGCGACGGCAGTCGTCGAGGTTCGCCGCAAGGCCGCGTGTGACGGCTGCCACAAAAACAAGGACGGCAGCGGGTGCAGCATCTGCACCCTGACCGGCGGCGACGCAAAGCTGTCGCTCAAGGTTCGCAACCCGCTCGGGGCAGAGCCCGGACAGCGTGTGCGTGTCGAGACCGACTCGCGGCGTGTGCTGGGGTATGCGTGGCTTGTGTTTCTGCTTCCGCTTCTGGCGGCGGCGCTCGGCTGGTGGCTGGGCAGTCGTTTCGGCGGGAGCGAAGCGTGGAGCGCGGGCGGAGCCGCCGCCGGAATGGCACTGTCGTTTGTCGGTGTCGGTATATATTCGGCAATTTTCGTCAGCCGCAGGTGCGACGCGGAGATCGTTGAGATTCTCGGCGACGGGAACGCTACGGACGCCGAGCTTTGATAAATTGAATACCATCCGGGAGGGCCCGGTTAAATAAATATTGTTGAACGTATGTGAAATGTGCAGACCGACATTCCCGTGCGAGAACGGAACGGAGTAGAGAATGGAACTCAAGAGACGAGAGAAGATTTGGAGCATACGGTACGATGAAGGAAACGTTAATCAGCGCACAGCGGCAGAGAGGCTGTGTGATGAACTGAATATTTCACCAACCATTGCAAAGCTGTTATGCAACCGCGGGTACGCAACTCCCGAGGCTGCCAACCGCTTTTTGAAAAACGAAGAAAGCGTACTTCACGATCCTTTTTTGCTGAAGGACATAGTCCCGGCAGTCGAGCGCATAGAGCGCGCGATTGCAGACGGCGAGAAGATCGTTATTTACGGCGACTATGACGTCGACGGCGTCACGTCGGTGTCGGTACTGTGGCTGTATCTGCGCTCACGCGGCGCGGACGTCAGCTACTACATACCGAGCCGCAGCGGCGAGGGGTACGGACTGTCCTGCGGAGCAATTGACAATCTTGCACGCGGCGGAGTCAGGCTGATAATCACGGTCGACACCGGCATCACGGCCAACGACGAAGCGGACTATGCCGCCCGCATTGGCATCGACATGGTCATAACCGACCATCACGAGTGCCGCGCCGAGCTGCCGCGCGCCTGCGCCGTAGTGAACCCCCACCGACCGGACTGCGAATATCCTTTCAAGGAGCTTGCAGGCGTCGGAGTGGTGTTCAAGCTGTTGTGCGCTTGCGAGATAACCCGCATCAGAGCCGCGGGCGGGCAGGACATTGACGGCGTTCGCCGCATATGCTATGATTATGCTGACCTCGCGGCCATCGGTACCGTCGCGGACGTTATGCCGATAGCCGACGAAAACCGGCTCATCGTGGCTATGGGGCTGCGCATGATTGCGAGCACCAAGCGCTACGGCTTGAGCGCCCTCATCGAGGCGTCATCGAGCCCCGGAACGTCGAAATATCCGCCGCATAAACGCAAGATTACATCAAATTATATAGGCTACGGCATAGCGCCGCGGCTCAACGCCGCAGGACGTATGTGCAGCGCCACGATTGCTGTCCGTCTGCTTCTGGCGGAGGACTCGAAGACTGCCCGCGAGCTCGCGGGCGAGCTGTGTGAGATAAACCGCCAGCGCCAGATTGAGGAAAACCGTATCGCCGAGCAGGCGTACAAGAAAATAGAGAAGTCGTTCGATTTTTCGAAGGACAGAGTCATAGTGCTCGAGGACGACAACTGGCAGCAGGGAATAATCGGGATAGTTTCGTCCCGCATAACCGAGCGGTATGGCTTTCCGTCCGTGCTTATCTCGTTTGACGGAAGCACGCGCGGCTACTCCTGCGACGACGACACCGGCAAGGGCTCGGGGCGCAGCATCAAAGGTCTGAATCTTGTTGACGCGCTTACATATTGCGAGGATCTGCTCATCAAGTTCGGCGGTCACGAACTGGCGGCCGGGCTTACGATTGAGCGCTCCAAGGTTCCGGCGTTTATCGAGCGTATCAACGAGTATGCGGCAAAGAACCTCAGCGAGGAGGCCATGAGCGTCTGCCTTGAGGCCGACTGCGAAATCCCGCTCAAGGACGTCACGCTGGGCTTTGCCACCGATCTTTACCACCTCGAGCCGTTCGGAGTTTCAAACCCCGTGCCGACCTTCGTCACGCGAGAGGTCAAGATAGAGCGGATTATCGCCATAAGCTCGGGCAAGCACACCAAGCTCATGCTCACGGACGGCGAGAACACCGTCTGCGGCATGTATTTCAACATGCCGAGCTCAAAGCTGCACCTGCACGAGGGCGAGTACGCCGACGTGCTGTTCAACGTTGACATAAACGAGTTTCAGAATAACCGTACCGTCCAGATGATAATTCAGGACATACGTCTTTCGGAGAAAAACGAAGCGGAGTACGACCGCCTGCGCAGCCGCTACGACGACGTAAAGAACGGTGGAGGATTCTCGCCGGAGGAAGACTTTATTCCCGACCGAGACGACCTCGCCGAGGTTTACAGGGTTCTGCGCCGCGAGTACCGTATGGGACACGACGCGCTCACCGAGCGCACGCTGCTCTCGCTGCTCTACACCGCCGCGCCGCAACGAAATGTCAACTATGTCAAGCTGATGTACATTCTGCGCATATTCCGCGAGCTTCAGATTTGCGATGTCGAAAGACTTGACGGTACGCTTCTCAGCTTTGAAATCGCAAACTGTCAGTCAAAGACGAGTATAGATAAGTCCTCGGTGCTCAGAAAGCTGAAAAGTCAGTGCACGGGACGAAAATGAACCACGCTCTCCCGGAGGGAAAACATATGGAAAATCAAAAAGTTGATCTGAATATCGACAGACTGCTGGAGATACTGCGCGATACCGGCAAACGGTATGACACGGAGAAGATTCAGCGTGCCTTTGAGTATGCGAGCGCGCTTCACGAGGGGCAGTTCCGCGCGAGCGGCGAGGCTTATATCTCGCATCCCATCGCTGTCGCCGAAATAGCGGCGCAGATGGAGCTTGATACTGACTCGATATGTGCCGCTCTGCTGCACGACACCGTCGAGGACTGCGCCGACAAGACCAATCTCAAGGATATAGAGAAGCGCTTTGGTCCGACAGTCGCGGTGCTGGTCGACGGGCTTACAAAGCTGGTCGCGATTCAGGTTGAGGATAAGGAAGAGGCGCACATCGAGAACATCCGCAAGATGCTTTTCGCCATGTCGAAGGACATCCGCGTCATTTTCATCAAGCTGTGCGACCGGCTGCATAACATGCGCACGCTCTCGGCAAAGCCCGAGGCAAAGCAGCGCGTCACAGCGCTCGAAACCATGCAGGTCTACGCACCGCTGGCCGACAGACTCGGTATGCAGCGCATGAAGCAGGAACTCGAGGATCTCGGTCTGTATTACCTCGACCCCATCGGTTACGCCGAGGTCAAAAACGATATTCAGCGCAAGTACGGTCAGAACCGCGACCTCATAGAGAACGTGCGTCAGAAAATCGAGGAAAAGCTCGAGGAGAACAACATCAAATATACGCTTGAGGGACGGGTAAAGTCCGTTTACAGCATATATAAAAAGATGTACAATCACAACAAGAGCTTTGACGAGATATACGATTTTTACGCCATACGCATAATCGTCGACACCGAGATCGAGTGCTACACAGTGCTTGGCCTTGTGCATGAGATGTTCAGCTCGATTCCGGGGCGCTTCAAGGATTATATCTCGACGCCCAAGGCCAATATGTACCGCTCGCTGCACACCACCGTCATAGGACGCGACGGCGTGCCGTTCGAGGTTCAGATACGCACGTGGGATATGCACCACGTCGCAGAGTATGGCGTGGCGGCGCACTGGAAGTACAAGTCCGGAGAGCAGGCGGCGGAGAATATAGACAAGCGTCTCGAGTGGATTGCCCGTCTCATTGAGACGGAGGACGACGCCCGCGACCCCGACGAATTTCTTCAGGCCATCAAAACGGACATTTTCCAAGAGGAGACATACATTTTCACGCCCAAGGGCGACCTTATCGCGCTGCCGTCCGGCTCGACCGTTATAGACTTTGCCTACGCCATACACTCTGCTGTCGGCAACAAGATGGTCGGCGCCAAGATAAACGGCATGATAGTGCCTATCGACCGCGTTCCGCAGAACGGCGAGATAGTAGAGATACTGACCTCGGCGGCATCCAAGGGACCGAGCCGCGACTGGCTCAAAATAGTCAAGACCAGCGAGGCGCGCTCAAAGATACGCCAGTGGTTCAAGAAAGAGAAGCGGTCGGACAATATCGTTGTCGGCCGCGGCATGGTCGACGCCGAACTCAAACGCATGGGACACGCCATGACTGAGGCTCAGCACACCGATATAGTGGCGAACGTTGCACAGCGCTCGGGCTTTACCACGGCAGACGACCTGTACAACGCTCTCGGTTACGGTGGCCTTGCCATAACCAAGATAGCGCTCAAGTTGCGCGACGAGTTTGACCGCGTCGTAAAGCCGGTCGAGGAGCCAGAGGCTCCGATGGAGGCCGAGCAGGTCAAGCTGGCGGAGAAGCCCAAGAATATCAAGTCAAACAGCGGCATCGTGGTAGACGGCGAGCACGGCTGCCTCGTCAAATTTGCAAAGTGCTGCAACCCGCTGCCCGGCGACCCTGTTATCGGGTTTATCACAAAGGGCTACGGAATCTCGATACACAAGGCCAACTGTCCCAACGTCATCGCCGGTATGAGACGCGCGGAGGATGCTGACCGCTGGGTCAAGGCCAGCTGGGAGAGCGAGGGTACGGGCAGCAGTCAGGGCGTGTATGAAGCAATCCTTCAGCTTCACGTAGCCGACCGCCTCGGCATCATCGCGGACGTGTCCGCGGCGCTCGCCGATATGAAGGTTCCGATACTTTTCATCAATTCTCAAAAGCGTAACAACGGACGCGGGATAATAAATCTCAAAATCAGCTGTCGCAATATCGACCATTATCAGCTCATAGTCGACAGACTGAAAAGCCTCGACGGCGTTGACGACGTTGTCCGTGGGTTTATGTAAGGAGGCAGTATGATAGCCGTTATTCAGAGAATAGACAGCGCCGCCGTCACGGTTGACGGCGCGGAAACAGGCCACGCAGGGCGCGGGCTGTGCATACTGCTCGGTGTTGCACGCGAGGACACCCGCACTGATGCGGAGCTGCTTGCGAACAAGATTGCAAAGCTGCGCATATTCACCGATGAAAACGACAAAATGAACCTCTCAGTGCTCGATGTGGGCGGGGAGGTGTTGGTGGTGTCAAACTTCACACTGCTTGCAAATTACAGCCACGGCAACCGCCCGGAGTATTTCGGCGCGGCGGAGACCGGTGTGGCAAACGAGCTTTATGAGTACTTTGCCTCGCTGATGGAATCGCAGGTGGGGCACGTTGGGCGCGGCGTTTTCGGCGCGCATATGCTGATCGATATTCAGGCAAACGGTCCCGTGACGATAGTAATGGACAGCGAGAAGCTGAAAAAGAAAGGTAAGGAATGACAGCCTCATGAAGCTGATTATAGAAGGCGACATCAATATATACTATGTTCAGACGCTGTGCATGATATTTTTTCCCGGCGCAAGCTTTGGTGAGGACGAGAGCGAAGCGCCCGACAATCCAACGCTCGAGCTGCGCCTGACCCCGGCGGACAACGGAATTTACGCTTACGCGGAGTTTCGCTACGAGGACCGTATCTGCTCGGCCAAAAAATACGCCGAGTACACCGACCGTCTCTCGCGCAGCCGGGTCAACAAATTGGTGACCGGTGCGGCGGTGCTTGCCGCCGCGGGCGAGCTGACGGGTTACCGTCCCTCGTGGGGAATGCTGACGGGCGTCCGCCCGTCCAAGGTCGCGACGGAGCTGCTTCGCTCGGGCATGAGCAAGACACGTGTGCGCAAGACCATGACGGGAGAGTACCTTGTCATTCCTAAAAAGTCGGCGCTGGCGACGGATGTGGCGGTCAATGAGGCCAAAATAATCGGCAAGCCGGGAAGGAAGGATTGCAGCGTCTATATTTCGATCCCCTTCTGCCCGACGCGGTGCGCCTATTGCTCGTTTGTGTCCTATTCGTCGCGCAGGCTGCTGAATCTGATACCGGATTATCTTGAGCAGCTGCGCGAGGAGCTTGTCACCGTGTTCGGAACGATAAGGCGAATCGGGCTGAACCTCAAGACTATCTACATCGGCGGCGGAACCCCCACAATACTGACCCCCGATCAGCTCGACGTGCTGCTCGGAACCGTCGCGGAGAACTGCGACACGTCGCTGCTTGAGGAATACACGTTCGAGGCGGGACGCCCGGACACGATAACGGAGGATAAGCTGAGGGTCGCGCTGCGCCACGGCGTCAACCGCATAAGCGTTAATCCGCAGACACTCAACGACGAGATTCTCGCGGCTATCGGACGCTCGCATACCACCGAGGATTTCCTTCGGGCGTTCCGCATTGCGCGGGACGTCGGTGTGCCGTGCATAAACACCGACCTTATTGTGGGGCTGCCCGGCGACCGCTTCCAGAACTTTTCCGAATGCTACGATAAAATACTGGCGCTGCGTCCGGAGAACATCACGGTTCACACATTTTGCGTGAAAAGAGCGGCTGAAATACGCCAGAGTGATGTCTATTCGCGCTATGGCGGCGACGCCGGTAAGTGCGTGGACTACTCGCAGATAAAGTCGATTCAGTCTGGCTACAAGCCCTACTATATGTACCGTCAGAAAAACACCGTGGGTAACTACGAGAACGTCGGCTTCGCACTTGAGGGGTTTGAGGGGCGCTATAACATCTACATGATGGAGGAGACTCACTCGATTTTTGCCGCGGGTGCTGGCGCCGTTACAAAGCTGGTCCGCTACGGCGACGGCGACAGGGAAAAGTCGGTTATCACCCGACTGTTCAATCCCAAATATCCATATGAATACCTGGCGGGCGACCGCCGCGATGACATCAGGTGCAAAACTGAGGAATTTTATAACCAATACATATTTAACGCCGATAGCTGAGGCGTGGAAAGGCTGTGATTTTAGTTATGATGCAATCACATATGAGCTTCGCGAGCGAGCGCGAGGCGGCTGAATTTGTAGCAAAATGCGAACGTGAGTTTGAGGAGAGACTGTCCGGCGCGGTCGAGCGTGTCTGCGAGCACCGCGGAGTGCGCCTTATCGGTCTTTCCGGGCCGACATGCTCCGGCAAGACCACCGCTGCCAATAAATTGATAAAACATCTTGCCTCTCAGGGCAAAAAGGTGCACGTTATTTCGATAGATGACTTTTATTACGACCGCGACGTGCTCATCGCGCGCGCCAACAACGACCCGAACATCGAGGTGGACTACGACTCCGAGGAGACGATAGATCTCGAAGAGCTCGGTCGCTGCATCTCCCAGGTCTTTACCGACGAGCCGACGCAGGTGCCAAAGTTTGACTTTCTCACCGGCAAGCGCTCGGGGTATGTGACCATTGACGCGGACGAGAACGACATGTTCATATTCGAGGGCATTCAGGCGATATATCCTTCCGTGACAGAGCTGTTCCGCAAATATGATTACAAGAGCGTCTATATCAGCGTCGAGAGCGGAATTCAGATAGAGGACCGCACCTTCAGCACCGACGAGATAAGACTCATGCGTCGCCTTGTGCGCGACTACAATTTCCGCGGCGCTGCGCCGGAGTTCACGCTTTACCTCTGGGAGAGCGTCCGCACGAACGAGGAACTGAGCATCTTCCCCTACGCCGTCGACTGTGACTATTTCATCAATTCAACCATGCCGTTTGAAATCAACATGCTCGCGCCCTATCTGCGCGAGATACTGCCAAAGGTTCCTGCGGACAACAAATTCCGCGGAAAGGCCGAGGCGATGCTGAAGAAAATCGAGGGGATTCAGGCGGTGTCGCCCAAGCTGCTTTCGGCGGATTCGCTCTACAACGAATTTTTGAAGCGCGAGGAGTGAGGCGGTGACCACGCTATTGAAGAATTTCCGTCTGGCGGACGGCACTGGCGCAAACGCAGTCGTGCGCGGAGCGCGCTTTGAGTACGTCGGCGCGGAGTGCCCGGACGGGGAATATGATACCGTCAAGGACTGCGGCGGCGGCCTGCTGATTCCCGCATTTTACAACACGCACTGCCACGCCGCAATGACGCTGTTCCGCGGCTACGGCGACGAGCTGCCGCTCGACCGTTGGCTCAACGAGCGTATTTTCCCGGCAGAGGACAGACTGACGCCCGAGGCTACCTACTGGGCGTCGCTACTTGCCTGCGCCGAGATGCTGCGCGGCGGCACGGTTTCGTTTTCCGATATGTACATGTTCGAGGGCGAGACGGCGCGCGCGGTCGCCGAGTGCGGCATGAAGGCAAATCTTGCACGCGGCATTGTGTCGTTTGATGACAGCGCCGATTTCGCCGCGGACAGCCGTTTGAATGAGGCCATGGAGCTGTACCGTACCTACAACGGAGCGGAGGACGGCCGCATAAAAATCGAGCTGTCGTTGCACGCCGAGTATACAAATGTGCCGGGCTTTACGGCCCACGTCGCGGGCAAGTGCCGCGACGAGGGGATTGCGCTTCAGATTCACCTTTCCGAGACGAACGGTGAGCATGAGCGCTGCATCGCCAAATACGGTTGCACGCCGACCGGGTTCTTCCTGCACGCGGGCGCGTTCGACACCCGCGTGACGGCGGCGCACTGCGTTTGGGTGAGCGACAGGGACATAGAGATACTGGCAGACAAGGGCGTTTTCGTGTCGCACAACCCGGCAAGCAATATGAAGCTGGGAAGCGGCATCATGCCATACGCCAAAATGCGGCGCTCCGGCGTGCGTCTCTGCCTCGGCACTGACGGCGCGGCGTCCAACAACGCGCAGAACATACTTCGCGAAATGCAGCTCGCTGCGCTTATACATAAGGGAAATTGCTGTGACCCCGAGCTTGCGACGGCATCCGAGCTGCTCTGTATGGCGACGCGCAACGGCGCGCTGGCGCAGGGGCGCGACGACTGCGGACTTATCGAGGCAGGAGCACGTGCGGACGCGGTGCTCATCGACTGCGGGGCCGTCAATATGCAGCCTGCACGCGACCTGCTTTCGGGTCTTGTTTACAACGCAGACGTTTCCAACGTCAGAATGACTATGTGCGATGGACGCATATTGTACGAGAACGGCGAGTATAAATCTATTGATACGGAGCGCGTTATCTTCAATTTCCGCCGCGCGGTCGACACTGTGCTCGGCTGAGAACGCCGACGCGCTCACGGTAGATAAAGCCATGGCTTCGCCACGTAATTCAAATGGTGCAATTGCGCGGTGAGGCCCTACGGAGGCCATATGCCAGAGCGCACGTTTGCCGCAGAGGGCTCTGCGGGGACGATAAAAAAACTGTTCTCGGGTACGGCGGTGCTCACGCTGTCCGCCATACTCACAAAACTCACAGGACTGCTGTACAAAGTGCCGCTTATCGCACTTGTCGGCACCGAGGGAATGGCCTATTTTCTGGCCGCAAATCATATATACGTCCTGCTGTTTGTCATCTCGACGGCGGGACTGCCCGTTGCGGTAGCCGTGACGGTGTCGGGAGCTATCGCTCGCGGAGAGTACGATACCGTACGCAAGACCTACCGCACGGCGTTCGCGCTGTTCGGCTCGGTCGGGCTCGGCGCGACGGCGCTCATGGCGTCAGAGGCGGGAATTATCTCCCGCGCTGTCGGAATACCGCAGGCGTGGCTGTGCATCGTCGCAATATCGCCGGCGGTGGCGCTGTCCTGTGTGGCGGGAGCGCTGCGCGGTTACTTTCAGGGACATCAGATAATGCTGCATACGGCGGTCTCGCAGATGCTGGAGGCGGGCGGCAAGCTGTGCTTCGGACTGGCGGGCGCGTATGTCACGCGCGCCGCAGGGCTTGGAACCGAAGCGGTCGCTGCCGGGGCGATTGCCGGGATAACGCTCGGCGTCGGACTGTCGGCACTCTACCTTGCCGTAGTCAAGGGTGTGTTTGACCGCAGGCGCTACGGCGCGGCTTGCCCGCGAGGCCGGCAGACAAGGACTTCGCCCGTGCTCGGACAGTTGATGCGACTGGCGCTACCGGTTACTCTGAGCTCGGCTGTTATAAGCCTCGGCGGCGTGATTGACACGGCGCTGATACCCAAAAGCCTTGTCGCGTCAGGCTTTTCGCAGAGTCGGGCGTACACGCTGTTCAGCTGTTACGGCAACATGGCCATTCCGTTGTTCAGTCTTACACCGGCACTCATATCGCCGATTGCCATGACGCTGGTGCCGCTGGTGTCGTCAGCGCACGGGCGCTGTGATGCGGACGGCGAGAGTGAGGCGGTTTCAACCGCGCTCCGGCTGACGCTCCTTTTGGCGCTCCCGGCTTCGCTGGGACTCGCGATGTTCGCGCGACCCGTGCTGTGCCTCATATTCGCGTCGGATACGTCGGCGGCGGTCACGGCAGCGCCACTGCTCTCACTGCTGGCGCTCTCGGTCGTCCCCGCTTGCCTTATTACGACGACGAACGCCGTTCTCCAGGCCAAAGGCAGGGCAGGAGGCACGATAGTGTCCATGCTTTGCGGAACCGCGGTCAAGCTCGTGAGTGAATATATGCTCCTGCGCCGTCCTGAGATAAACATCGCAGGCGCGCCGTTGAGCACGCTTTTGTGCGACGTTACTGTCGTTGCGGTCAACGTTTTTTTGCTGACCTCAAATTCGCCCGCGCCGCGCGGGCTCTGGCGACCGGTGATGCTTACCGCAATGTGCGCGGTTGTGTCGGTTGGCGCGGCAGGAGCGCTTTGGTATTTTACGCCGCTTGGCGGGACTTCAGCCACGTCTGTTATACCGGCGGTCGCTATTGCCGCCGCGCTTTATGTCGCCATGACTGCGCTTTGCGGTGTGCTTGGCGTCGGTGAACTATTAAGTAAAGGAAGAAATAAAAATGGACAATCAGGCGAAAAAGGCTTATCTGGTCAGCCGTGAGCACTTTACGGTTGACGATCTCAACATGATAGTCGGCATACTCCGAGCGCCCGGCGGCTGCCCGTGGGACATCGAGCAGACGCACAAGAGCATACGTCAGGGCTTCATCGAAGAAACCTACGAGGTCATCGAGGCCATCGACAACGACGACCCGCGTCTTATGTGTGAGGAACTAGGCGACGTCATGCTTCAGGTGGTGTTTCACGCTGATATTGAGCGTGAGAGCGGCCGCTTTACATTTGGCGACGTAATCGACGGCATCTGCCGCAAGCTGATACACCGTCACCCGCATGTGTTCGGTGAGGTCAAGGCCGACACGGTGGACGCCGTGCTTACCAACTGGGACAAAATCAAAAACGACGAAAAGTCACGCCGCACTGTGGCGCAGCGGCTCGAGTCCATTCCGCCGGCGCTTCCCGCGCTCATACGCGCCGAAAAGGTAGGGCGCAAGGCGGCGTGCTTTGACTTCCCGGACGCCGAATCGGCAATGGTCAAGCTGCGCGAGGAGGTAGACGAGGTCGGGGAGGCGATGCGCGGCGGCTCGCACGAGGCCATCGAAGAGGAGCTCGGCGATCTGCTGCTGACCGTCACCACGGTCGCGCGCAAGCTGAACGTTGAGTCCGAGGAAGCGCTCACGCACGCGACGGACAAATTTATTCGCCGTTTTTCGTGCGTCGAGGCCGAGGTCATAGCGCAGGGAAGAGATATAAATGACATAAACATGCAAGAACTCGATGAGATTTGGGAAAAAATCAAGCATAATTGATAAAAAAATTATAAAAGCTATTGAATTATCAGTTAAATAATGATATAATGTTTATGACCAAAATAAATACGAGAGGTGAAAAACATGAACAAAGCTCAACTTATCAATGAAGTAGTTGCCGCCGGCGAGCTCACGAAGAAGCAAGCCGCAGCCGCTTTTGACACCATGGTCGAGGCCATCACAAAGGCTCTGGAAGCCGGAGAAAAGGTTCAGCTTTCTGGATTCGGGACGTTTGCGATCAAGACCCGCAACGAACGTTCCGGTCGTAACCCCAGAACCGGCGAGATCGTCACTATTCCTGCAAGCAAATATCCCGCCTTCACCGCAAGTAAGGCTCTCAAGCAGAAGTTCAACTGATTTATGCGTCTTGACAAATTTCTGAAGGTATCCAGAATAATCAAACGCCGTACAGTTGCGAACGACGCCTGCGATACTGAGCATGTCAGCGTCAACGGCAAGAGGTCAAAGGCCTCGTATGACGTCAAGGAGAATGATGTCATCGAGATCACTTTCGGTCAGCGGACGCTCAAGGTTCGCGTCCTTAACGTCAGGGATTACACGCCGAAGGCAGACGCCGCCTCACTTTATGAGGTGATCGAATAATAATCGGGACAGCTTCCGCATATGCTGTAGCAATGAGTCATATGCGGAGGTTTGTCTATGAACAACGAAAAATCCAAAACGCCGTCCCCGGAGCACCAACTGCACATGAACGCCCGGTCGCATGCCGATATTACGGGTGTGCGGCAGGTGGTCAGCTTCGACGAGAACAACGTTCAGCTTATAACGGAGTGCGGAGAGATGACGCTTGAGGGCAGCGACCTCAAGGTCGGTACACTTGACACACAGCGTGGCGTGGTCTCGGTTGACGGACGTGTGAACGGCATATATTACGCTGACGACACGCCTCGGCGTCGCCGCGGCCTTTTCGGAAGGAGTCGTGACTGATGCGCCTTGATCCGTGGGCGCTGGCACGCATGACGTGGCTCGCGGTACTGTTCGGAGTGGGGCTCAGCCTGTTTCTTGAGGTGTTGCGCTTTGTCTGGTGCCTGTTTGGCACAGAGGAAGGTGGCACTGCACCCGAGAAGAGCGGTTCAAAGTCCGGTATCGGCGGTATTGTAGCGTTGTTTTTCCGCGATGTGCTGTTCTTTGTCGTGGCAGGAGTTGCGTTTTCTGTGTTCGTGTATTGCACCAATGACGGCCGCGTGCGCTTTACGGCGGTGTCCGGGGCGCTCCTTGGTTTCTTCATCGGGTATGCGACAGTGGGACGGATTTTAAGGAGTGTGAGTGGCGCGATTTGCCGCGTGGTGCACGGCGTGGCTGGTGTGATTGTCTTTCCGGCGCGGTGGCTGTTTCGGCACGCGCGCGGAGCGTTGATAAAACTAAAGGAAAGCAATAAAAATAAGGCTGCCGGAAATGGCGGCAGTGAAGGGAGCGATAAGCGTGTCAGAACAAGCAAAAACGCCAGTGGTGCAGTCGCGGACGGTCAGGGCAAACAGAATAGCCGTGTGGTGCGCCATCGCGGCCGTGGCACTGCTTGCACTGGTGGTGTTTGTGGGCAGCATAATGGAGCACAACAGCCTACAAAAGGAGAAGCAGAGTCTGGAGCGCGACATCGAAAGGGTAAATCAAAGCATCGACCGGTACCAGCACGACATAGCCGCGCCGATGGATGACGAATACATAGAGAGCGTCGCCAAAGACAAGCTCAGGCTGATAAACCCCGACGAGCAGATTGTCCACAGCGATAAATGATAGATAATTCGCGGCATGTGGCAGCAAAAAAGACGCACAGCGGGAGCTGTGCGTCTTTTTTGCTGTTTTTATTGTCCGTGATTTATGGTTGGCACACGTTGAGGTGACACGTTTTACTTGAGCTGTGCGCCGTTGTCGAGCTTTTTCTCGAAGCGCAGGAGTATGTCGCGCATCTCGGTCAGCATGTCGGCCTGAACCGAGACGTCGTCGATGAAATCACGGCGGATCTTTTCCTGACGTGCCTGCGCGGCGGCCGCAGCAGCCTCGGCCTCGACTTTTTTCTTTTGGGCGAGCTCCTGCGCGCGCTTCTCGGCGGCGGCCTTTTCGCGGCTGCGGAAGGCTTCCTTGAGTTTCATATAAACTTTGAGTGCGACGAACATGGTCAGCGCTATAACGAGAAAATCGATGGCGCTTTGAAGAAACGTTCCGTACGTCACGGCGACCTCGGCTACGGCCTCAATGCCGGCCTCCTCGTCTGCCTCAATGGCGGGCTTCAGCACCCACTTGAGCGAAGCGAGATCGCCAGTTGGGATGAGCATACTCGTCAGCGGCGTTATTACGCAGGACACCAGACTGCTCACTATTTTATTGAAGGCAGTACCTATAACAACTGCGATGGCGAGGTCGACTATATTGCCCTTGACTGCAAACTTTTTGAAGTCCGTCCAGAACTCGCGGGATTTTTTCTCGACGTCCTCTCCGAGCTCCTTTGTCGCGTCAAGCATGTCGTCAATTTTCTTTTTGCTTTTTTTCATATGTCCGTCTCCTGTTTTTTGCATTTTCTAAATAATACCACAACGCAGCGCTGTTGTCAACCCCGAAGGCTGTAGAAAAAAGTTCCCCCGGCCACGCCGGGGGAACACAGGGATCAAGTTCGGATGCCATCCTCTGAGTATTCGAGGTCGGCGACAGCCTCCTGAATGGGGTCATGTCCGTGCTTCTTAATGAATGCTACGAATAGTACGATTGCCGTGATGCAGCAGATTATGTCCGCCGCGGGAGTCGCACAGACTATGCCGTAGACGGGCTTTATCGTGTTGAATATGAACATCAGCGGTATGTCGAGGATGCCCTTGCGGAGCAGGGCGAGAATGAGGGACTTTGTCATGTGTCCCGTTGCCTGGAAGAAGGATATGACGGTGTACGCCCACGCCGAGAACGGCGCGCCAACGCACATTATCCTGAGAAATATCGAGCCGAAGTTGTGCGACTCCGCGCCCTCCTTTATGAACAGGTCGATAAGCTCGCCCGAGAAGAAGAATGACACGGCCATGCAGATAGTCGAGATTGTGATAGACATTGCCGCCGACAGATAAACCGTGTGGCGCATACGCTTACGGTTGCCCGAGGCAAAATTGTAGCCGATGAGCGGCAGCACGCCCTGTGCCATGCCGCGCACGATGCAGTGTGCCAGCATGTTGACCTTCTTTGCGACTCCGATACCGGCCTGCGCGGCGGTGCCGAAGGCGCTCATGAGGTTGTCAAGCACAGCGTAGGATATGTTCTCGCACAGCGTCATGAGGCAGGCGGGGATACCGATGCTTATGACGTCCGTCGGAATTTTGTTTTTGAACATATCACGCGCGGGCTTGGGCGAGAGGACCATTTCCTTGCGCTTTATAAGAATGAATACGATGAAGTAGATAAGCGCGCCGCAGTTGGAGAGCATGGTCGCGAGCGCGGCACCGAGTATTTCCTGGCCGGGTTCGAGAATGACAAACATAAACAGCGGGTCAAGCACTATGTTGAGTACGCCTCCGATTATGATGCCGAGGCTTGCCTGCATGGAGCGTCCCTCTGCGCGGATAAGGTGTGAGAGCAGCGTGTTGAGCGCGGTGACAACTCCGCCGCCGACCACGACCACCAGCATGTACTGGCAGGAGTAGCTGTGGACGTCCTCGGCTGAGCCGCCGAGCAGGTTGACAAAGCCGTCCATGAACACAAACACGCCCAGCGAGTAGAGCAGCGACACGGCTATGCAGCCCCAGATTGCGAAGGCGGAGGCGTGCTTGGCCTGGTCGCGCTTTTGAGCACCCAGCAGACGCGATATAACGCTCGCGCCGCCGACGCCGAACAGATTGGATATTGCCGAGAGAAACATGAATGCGGGCATGCAGACGGTCACAGCCGTTATCATGGCGTCGCTTTCGGTCAGGCCGACGAAAAACGTGTCGGCCATGTTGTAAATTACGAGTATGATCTGGCCCATTACCGACGGAAGCGCGAGGCTGATGATTGCTTTCATCACCGGGCTTTCCTCAAACAGATACTTTTCTTTTTCGCGAGATCTCATTTTGCGTTGTAATCCTCCTGTGTGCCCGCATTTGCCGGGCTGCTGTAATAGTTTTGGATGGTTTGGACGACGGGCATCATGTCCTCGTCCGGGCGATAGAGCAGGCGAACCGTGCGGCTCATGCTGATGCCCTCAAGGTTCGCAACGGCGATGTCGCCGCGCTGCACGTAGCCGCGGCAGGCGTTGTTGGACAGCACCGACAGTCCGTACCCGCAGTTGACAAGTCTTATGATGGTGTCGATGCCCTCGACCTCCATGATGACGTGCATTTTGTCCGCCGGTATACCGGCGCTCCGCATACTCGACTCGAAAAGTACGCGCGTGCCGGACTTTTGAGGTTTCATTATCAGCTTCTGCGACATCAGCTGGCGCACCGTGATTATCCCGTCATGCGCAAACTGACTTTCCGGCGGGACGGCGACGGTGAGGTGGTCGGTGTCGATTATCACGCTGCCGAAGCCTTTGGTATCGCATTGGCCCTCGATGACGGCGATGTCTATCTCGTAGTTGCCAAGCATCCGGCAGAGCTCCTCGGACGTGCCCGATGTGATTTTGATCTGGGAAGGAATATCGGCTCCGGGGCGAGCACGAAGCATACCGGTCAGCGCGTAGTTCTCGGCGCTGGGGGTTACTCCGATGCACAGCCGGTCGATGTGACGGCGCGACATGTCTATGCCGTCCGACATGCGGCGGCACACCGCGCGTATCTTCCGGACGCTGTCCACGACGAGCCGACACTCTGCGGTAGGTTCCAGCCGGTTTTTCTTCCTCACGAATAATGTAGTTCCGAGCTCACGCTCAACGGAGTGCACCTGCTGTGACACCGCCGACGGTGTCAGCGCGAGGTCGCGCGCCGCGAGCGTGTAGCTCCCGAATCGGTAGACCACGAGCAGGGAATCGTAACGTTGGTCGTACCGTATGTTCTCAAGCATTTTTGTCCTCCGGTGGAGATTTAGTGCCCGGAGCGGGCTTTGTGCCGCGGGGCTTTGGCGGGCTTTCCGGCGTCGGGAGGTCGGGGTGAAGAATGATTATTTCGTCCCTGCAATCGTAATCATCTGTATAGGCCCTGTTGCCGGTGTAAAAGCCTAACGCGCTCTGCATGGCGAAATTGCCGGTGTGCAGCAGCAGCTTAATGTCTTCATCCATTTTTTCTTACGTTTCCTTTGCACAGAAAAGCTCCTTTCCTGATTTTTTTGAGGCGCTGAGGAAAATTCACTTGACAACTCCCGCGCTTCTGTTTATAATTGTACTCAGCAACGCGATAATGTCAAATTATAAATAAATCTATATTCATAAAAAAAATTTATACAGGAGCTCTTATGATAGATAACAAGGTCTACACACTGCTCAAGGTCAACGAGTGCGGCAGCTTCGTTGCCGCGGCGAAGCAGCTGAACATAACACAGCCGGCAGTCAGTCAGCATATAAAGGCGCTTGAGGATGAGCTCGGCATCACCATCTTCGAACGCGGAAAAGGCAAGTTGGTATTGACAAAACAGGGCGATGAGGCTATAAAATGCGCCAAGAAAATGGTGGGCATATACACCAGTCTCCAAAAGGAAATAAACGACGGAACCAGCCTCACAACGCACCTCACAATAGGTGTCACACACACGGCGGAGAGCAACCCGATAGCCGAAGCACTTGCCAATTATTGTTCAAAGAACCCCCGCGCCAACATTAAAATGATTACAGACACTATAAGCAATCTTTATACAATGCTTAAAACGTATGAGATAGACCTCGCGATTGTCGAGGGGCGCAGCCACGACCCCGGCATACGCTATCTGTTGATGGATACCGACTATCTCGTACTCGCCGTCTCTCCGGATCATCCGTTTGCGAAAAAGAGCATGGTCACGCTCAACGAGCTCAAAAAAGAGCGTATGATTCTGCGCCTGCCAAACTCCGGCACGCGAAACCTGTTCGTCGCTCACCTTGAAAGCAACAACATGAGCATCAACGATTTCAACGTCATACTCGAGGTCGATAACATCGCGACGATAAAGGACCTCATCCGCCGCGACTTCGGCGTGTCGATTCTGGCGCGCAGTGTCTGCCTTGACGAGCTCAAGAAAGGCAAAATCGTCACGCTGCCGGTCGAGAACCTCAGTATGATGCGCGAGATAAACATCGCTTATCCTGCGGATTTTACGCAGTTTGACCTCCTGCGTGACATTGTGCGTAGCTATAATGAGACGCTGAAATTGTATAAATGAGCGTAAATATGCGTCTGAACCGCAAGTTTATGCTTGCAAAGACGCGATAGTTGTGATAAAATAATAGGCGTTATATTACCTTAGCAAGGAGACTTTAATAATGCCGCCCAAACCTAAATATACAAGAGAACAAATACTTAAGGCCGCGCTCGAGCTTGTCCGCGAGCAGGGAGCCGACGCCGTGACCTCCCGCGCGCTCGGCGAGCGGCTTGGATGCTCGGTCTGCCCCATATTTACCGTGTTTGGAGACATGGAGGAGCTAAATGCGGCGCTGCGCGCCGAGGCGTGGGAGTGCTTTTACAGCTACATGCGTGTCGCCGAGGATTTTAATCCCGCCTATAAAAAACGCGGTATGCAGTGGTTGAAGTTTGCAAAGAACGAGCCGCGGCTGTTTATGCTGCTGTTCATGCGCGAGGAGAGCCAGGCAGAGAACCTCGACGCACTGCTTGACTC
>CAKRSS010000015.1 GCA_934401725.1 uncultured Eubacteriales bacterium
GTTCGTATTGTGGATATGTTTACAAAAAAGCAGAAGTTTTTGCCTCCCGAAGAATGGGTCATGTTTAAAGATGAAACGGGAGAAATTGTTCCCGCCATCGTATCCGAGGAACTATGGGATAAAGCAAATGAGGTATTGGCCCGCAGAAGTGAGGATGTTAAAAACCGTCAGGGCATCTGCAACCACGCCAATCTCCTGACAGGAAAATTATACTGCGCCCATTGCGGTGCCGCATATTACCGCCGCGAATCCAAAAGCAAGGACGGAACGGTCAATTCCAAATGGGTCTGCTCCGGAAAGATAAACAACGGTGCTGATTCCTGTCCATCTTTCCCGATCTACGAGGACGAGATTAAGCCCATCCTGTTTGAGGTATTCAGCGAAACACGCGTGGATGTGGAAGCCCTGCTTGCAAGCTACGAAGAAATGTTCCGGTCAATGGAAGCAGATGATGAAACCGCAGGACAGATGGAAGAACAGAAGCGTATCATTGAGCTTGCCGACCAAAAGAAAAATAAACTTCTCGAGCTTGTAACGACAGGTGCCATTACGACGGCAAATTTCAAATCTATGACCGCTACCTGTGACCGAGAGGTAGAGGAAGCGCAGAAAGCTCTCGCGGAGCTTGAGGAACAGTTATTCACCAAAGAGGAATACCGCAAGCATATCGGAGAGGTAAAAGCAAGGCTTGATGCAGCCATCAAGGATGCAAGTACGGGCATTATAACAAACGAATTCGTAGCCCAATATATTGACAAAATCTTTGTCACATTAACAGATGATGATACGGCGAAGCTTGAAATCAAGATATTTACGGGCAAAAGCACCGAAAAATGGCTTAAAAAGCTCAATGCACGGAGTAGAAGTCGTACGGGTGTCACGTCTAAGAAGATGATCGAGTCCTACGAGAACAGCATTAAGTCCAGCAAATAAGTAATCCCTCAGCCATAGCCGTTTATTCGGCAAGCTGAAAAAGGAGCCCCCGGCCAATTTTTGGCTGGGGGCTTTGGAGGTTATTATGTAGCCGCAGGTTGAGTTCTTTATGTTAGAACAACAGCGAATTATAGAAATCCGGATAAAAAGCGTGCGGCCTGAGAATCCAAATTTAAGGCTTCACCGCGTAATTCCGATGGTGCAATTGCGCAGTCAGGTTTTTAGTCAGATGAAACAAAAATCCTTGACTGTAGCAGAGCTGCAGTCAAGAATTATTGTGAAATATGACGAAAAAATGCCCGGAAAGTGTGTCACTCGGGCATTGCGCGGTGATGCCTTAAAAATAATTCTCCTTCCCCTTGACAATCGCCTCAAACCATGCTATAATCTAACTAACGAATATTAGTTAGTGAGGCTCATATGAAACAGGAAGACACAAAGAAGAGGATACTCGACAAGGCGCTGGAGCTGTTTGCGGAGCGCGGGTATGAGGCGGTCAGCGTCGGCGAGATTGCGGGGGCGGTGGGCATCAAGGCGCCGTCGCTTTACAATCATTACCCGAGCAAGCAGGCGATTTTTGAGGCGATTGTCGAGTCGACGGCGGCGCAGTACGAAAGGGACACCGACAAGATCAATATTCACGTTCAGGACGTCCGGCAGGACATTCCGGAGTTCTCCGAGATCACGGAGGGAGCACTCGCCGCGAAGGTGCGGCAGCTGTTCGTCTACTCGCTGCACGACGAGAATATCAGCCGCTTCCGCCGGATGATGACAATCGAGCAGTTCCGCTCGCCGGAGCTGGCGGCGCTGTATTCCGAGCGGTATGTCTCGCGCGTGATTGACTACCACACGGCGATTTTCCGCAGTCTGACGGCGGCGGGCGAGCTCAAGGCCGAAAATCCCCGCGAGCTTGCCCTGATGTACGTCGCGCCTGTCATCACGCTGCTCGGCGTGTGCGACAGGCAGCCCGAGCGCGAGGACGAGTGTCTCGCGGCGCTGGACGCCCATGTCCGGCTTTTCTTCAGGACGTTCAACATCTCGGTGTCAGGAGGCGGCAAATGAAAAGAACCTTGCCTCAGAAGCTCGGACTGCTCGGCGTCCTCAGCTTTCTTTCCTACACGGCGGCGGTTGTGCTCTCGCCGCTGGCCTATCCGGGCTACGACTGGCTGTCGCAGGCGGTCAGCGACCTGAGTGCGGCGAACGCGCCGTCGCTGGCGCTATGGAATCAGCTCAGCGCCGTTTACAACGTCTGCGAGGTGCTCTGCGTGATGATGGTGTGCGTCGGGGTGCAGGGCAGAAAAACAAAGCTGCTTCGCGTCGGAATCTACCTTTTCGCCGCCATGGAGCTCGTGTCGGCGGTGGGCTACCGCATGTTCCCGCTCAGCGACAGTGGCTACGCGGGGACGTTCCAGGATAAGATGCACATTCTCGCTACTGTCATCGTCGTGCTGCTCTCGATAGCGTCGCTGACAGTCATTATCGTCGCCGGGGCACGGGACAGAGGCTGCCGGTCGTACGGCGCCTGCGCGGGCGTGGCGCTCGGGATGATGCTGGTCGGCGCGCTCGGCATGAAGATAGTCCCGGCGGCGTATTTCGGCGTGGTCGAGCGGTTCAGCGTCTTTGCGGCGACGGGCTTCAATGCGGCTCTCGGTATCCACCTGTTCTGCGACAGGCAGATGGTGGATACGGCGGAAGCGTGAGGCATGAAACATAAAGTATGAAGCATGAGGCATAAAGCGTAAGGCACAAATCTTAAAGCAGGTCATACTTAATCAAAGAAAGTGTACATAATGAAGCTCTATTTCGGCAACGTCGTGACGACCGCCACGACGCTTATGATACTCGCCCTTCTGGGCTTTGTCGGTTACTCGGTCGCAAATCACGCGGCCATTCAGTATTGGGGACGCAGAAGCGCGCTGCTTTTGGTGTTCGGGCTGGTCGTCTGCTGTTTCGCGGCGACGCGGGACGGGCTAGACAAGACCGTCCAGCACACCATCGACGGCAGCTGCGCGCCCGGTATTTTCCCGCTTATAAGCATCCCGACTGTAATCGGCTGCGTCGGCGCGCTGCTTATAATCGCGGCCGCTGTCGCGACGCCGATTGCAAAGTCACAGCAGGCGCGGCAGGTGTGGTTTTTCATCATGTCCGGCGGCGCGGTGACAAAAATTCTGACGATGGAGATTGCGAGAATCTTTATGAGGTGAGGAGGGGGATGCCTCACAGGCGGCGCGTCCACTGGTCAAAAAACCGCAATATTTTTGCTTTTTTCACGGCGTGAGTATTGACAATACTCACGCCGTGTGCTATAATTACTCTAATATTAGAATAATTCTCGCTGCGGCTGCGGCCGGGGCGGAACTGTTCTGATTTATCCGGAGGACGGTATGGATGCACTTGAATTTATGACGGTCGGGCGCAAGACCATTGGTGTGTACACGGCGCTGTGCGCTCCCGTATGCAAAAGGTACGGCATCAACAACACCTGCCTTGATGTGCTGATGTTTCTCCATAACTACCCCGGCTACAACACCGCGCGCGACCTGTGTCAGGTGCGTGGCATTAAGACCGGTATGGCTTCGGTGGCGGTCGACACGCTCGTGCGGCGCGGCTTTCTTATCGCAGAGGATGACGCTGACGACAGGCGCGTCCGGCGGCTTAGTATTGCTCCTGCAGCGGCGGATGTCATACGTGACGGCACAGAGGTGCAGAGACAGTTTGTAGAGTCGGTTGGCCGTGGCATCGGCGAGGACGACAGGGAAGCGTTCCGCCGGGTGATCGGGTGCGTGCTCGGAAATCTCGACGAACTGGAAGTCAAAAATGGAAACGGTAATTAAAATAATCGTCTGCTTTATTGCGGGCGTCGGAGCCGGGCTCGGGACCGGATTCGCGGGCATGAGCGCCGCGGCGGTCATCAGTCCGATGCTCATAACTTTTCTCGGCATGGATCCGTATCTTGCCGTCGGTATTGCGCTGGCGAGCGACGTGCTTGCAAGCGCCGTCTCGGCCTACACCTACGGCAAAAACAAAAATCTCGATATACGTAACGGTCTTGTCATGATGGTGGCGGTGCTGGTGTTCACCTTTGTCGGCAGCTACGTCGCCGACCTCGTGCCAAAGACCACCATGGGCAGCTTTTCGACGGTCATGACGCTGCTGCTCGGCGTCAAGTTCATAGTCCGCCCGGTGATGGCGCCTGCGGCGCGGCTGACCGAGGCCACGACGCGGCAGAAGGTTGTGCGGTCGGTTCTGTGCGGCAGTGTGGTCGGCTTTATTTGCGGTTTTGTCGGCGCGGGCGGCGGCATGATGATGCTCCTGCTGCTCACCGCCGTGCTCGGCTACGAGCTCAAGACCGCAGTCGGAACGAGCGTGTTCATAATGACCTTCACGGCGCTGACCGGGGCGGTCAGTCACTTCGCTATCGGCGGCTCGCCGGACGTGCTGGCGCTGGTCGTCTGCGTTGCGAGTACGCTGCTCTGGGCGCTCATTGCCGCGCGCATTGCCAACCGCGCGAAGCCGGCAACACTCAACCGCGTCACGGGCGTGATACTGGTGGTGCTCGGTATCGCAATACTGGCCGTGAATTATCTGTTCTGATATTTTCCGCGTTTGCGGTAAATGTATATCTTAATTTAAGGAGACTTTTTTCATGAGTTCGTCTTTCAAAAAGTGGGGCAACGCCGCTGTCACCGCCATTCTTTACATACTTGTCGGCGTGTTGTTCATCATTTTCCGTTCCAGCATGCTCAATTGGCTGATGACCATTATCGGCGTGGTGTTCATCGTCGCCGGTGTCGTGTCCATCTGCAATAAGGCGCTGCTGCCGGGCATCGTTTACATCGCTATAGGCGCTATAGTGCTTATGGGCGGTTGGATGTTCGTCGAGATTGTTCTGCTGGTGTTCGGCATTATGCTGATTGCGCGTGGCGTGCTGAATCTCGTCGCGTCCTTCAAGGTGAGCAGTGCCGTGATGCTTCTCACCTCTGTTCTGACCATTGTCGCCGGAGTTATGCTGGTGGTCAGCAAGTGGGCTATGATCGACTGGCTGTTCATCGTCCTCGGCGTGCTGTTCATCGCGGACGGCATTCTCGCACTCGGCGGAAAGAAATAAGGACCCGGCGCCATACGCCCGTCCCGGCGGTGGCCGGGGCGGGCGTTATGCTTTTGGGTCACATAAAAGGAAAAGTCTCCCTGCATGCTGCGGAGAGACTTAAGGCATCACCGCGCAATTCCGATGGTGCAATTGCGCAGTGATGTCTTAAAATGTGATGTTATTTGCCGAGCTTCGAGACGATGTCTGCGGTGTCTCTTGCAATTACCAGCTCTTCGTTGGTGGGGATGAGGTAGACCTGAACCTTGGAGCGCTCGGTCGACAGCTTGACGATGTTGGACTGGCGGAGCATCTTTGCGTTGAGCTCCTTGTCAATCTCGATGCCGAAATACTCCATGTCACTGCACACGACCTCGCGCAGGCGGGGGTTGTTCTCGCCGAGGCCTGCCGTGAAGACGATGGCGTCAAGGCCGTTCATAGCGGCGGTGTAGGAGCCGATGTACTTCTTGATCTGGTAGAACAGAACGGAGGAGCAGAGGTTGGCTCTCTCGTAGGATGGCAGCGGATGGTTGGGGTCGGGCTTGGCATCGGGGCCGGCGGCCACGGCGTCCTCAATGTCACGCGAGTCGGAGAAGCCGGTGATGCCGTAGAATCCGCACTTCGTGTTCATGAACCCGCTCATCTGGTCGGGCGTAAAGCCCTTCTTGTTCATTATGTAGGTGACGATTGCAGGGTCGATGGAGCCGCAGCGCGTGCCCATCTCGACGCCGTCAAGAGGCGTGAAGCCCATGGAGGTGTCGATGACCTTGCCGTCGCGAACGGCGGAAATGGACGAGCCGTTGCCGAGGTGGCAGGTGATGATCTTGGTGTCTTCGGTCTTGCCCTCCTTGGCGAGAATCTCGCGCATGACGCCCGAAACGTAGCGGTGGCTGGTTCCGTGCGCGCCGTAGCGGCGGATTTTGTACTCCTTGTACATGTCGTAGGGGATGGGGTAGTAGTAGGCCTTTTCGGGCATGGTCTGGTGGAAGGCGGTGTCGAAGACGAGAACCTGCGGCACGTTCGGCATGACCTCGGTGCAGCCACGGATGCCCATCAGGTGCGCCTTGGTGTGGAGCGGCGCGAACTCGTAGCACATATTGAGCTTGGCGATGACATCCTCGGTCACGAGCACGCTCTCAAAGAAGTAGGGGCCGCCGTGGACGACGCGATGGCCGACGGCCTCGATCTCGTCCATGGATTTGATGCAGCCAATCTCGGGATCTGTCAGTGCCTCAACAACGATACGCATAGCATCGGCGTGATTATTCATGGGCATTTCCTTTTTGTGGCGGATGCCCTTGACAAGCTGGCGATGGTCAATACAGGAGCCTGCTGCGCCGATGCGCTCGCAGATGCCTTTGGCGTAGACGGCCTCGGTATTCGTGTCGAAAAGCTGATACTTAAGCGAACTGCTTCCGGCGTTGACAACAAGTACGTTCATAAAGAAGAATATAACCTCCGGTTAATTTATATACTGCTTCTATTCTATCATATTGTATTGGATTTTACAATAGTTTATTTCACATTTTCGGTCAAATCGGCACATTTTTTGACCGTTTGAGGGAGAATTAATGAAAGTTTGTGGAATTATTTGCGAGTTTAACCCATTTCACAACGGCCATGCGCACCTCATCAGGACACTGAGGGAAGCGGGGGCGGAGGTCGTCGTGTGTCTGATGAGCGGCAGCTTTGTCCAGCGCGGCGAACCGGCTGTAGCGGACAAATTTACCCGTGCGCGCTGTGCGCTCGGGGGCGGTGCGGACGTTGTGCTTGAGCTGCCGTTCCCATACTGTATGGCGAGCGCCGAATTTTTTGCCCGGGCGGGCGTCGACATACTGACCCGCATGGGCGTCGACACGCTGGGTTTCGGGTGCGAGTCCTTCGATGCCGACTCACTCCGGGAGACCGCCCGCGTGCTGCTCATGGCCGATTTTGAGGAGCGTTACAGGCAGCTGTGCCGCGCGGGAAAGGGAAGTGCGGCGGCATATTTCGAGGCCTACCGCGCCGTCACCGGCGTGCCGCTTTCCGACAGTCCGAACGACATACTGGCGGTAAATTACGTCAAGGAGCTGTTGCGGCTTGGGCGGCAGGCTGACATTTTCCCGGTGCGCCGCAAGGGCGACGGGTACAACGAGACGAGCATCGGGGCGAGCGGGTACCCGTCGGCGCGCGCGCTGCGCGCGCTCATGCGCGAAGGCGGAGTCGACGCGCTGCGGGGATACGTTCCGGACGCTACGCTGGAGGCACTTGAAGAGGCGAGAAACAGCGGATTGTGCATGTCACGAATTGAGAATATTGAACATGACATTCTGACTTTTTTGCGCGTAAGTGACCCCAATTCGGTCAAGCTCCCGGACACCGACAGCAGTCTGTCCGACCGGATATTTGCCGCAGCGCGCGAGGTATGCGGTTACGATGAGCTCATTCGTCGTGCGTCGGCGTCGAATTACACTGACGCACGCGTGCGCAGGACGGTGCTCGGCCTTATGCTCGGCGTGACAGTTGACGACTGGCGTCGCGAAGCTGCATACGTTCAGCTGCTCGCGGCGAACAGCCGCGGGCGCACTTATCTTGCGTCGCGTCGGCGCGCCGGCGGTCTGCCGGTAATAACAAAGCCCGCCGATGCGGTGGGCGTGTGCGGCGGCGAGCGTCATTGGACGCTAGCTAAAAGAAGTGAGGCGCTCTGGTGCATGACGCTGCCCACCCCCTGCCCCGCCGCCGCGCTGACAAAAATGCATCCGTGGTTTGATGATTAATCTGGGGAGCAGCCCCAGATCCCAAGGGAAGCGTCTCTGGGCAAGTCCCGAACCCTGCCAAGGGAGCTTTTTGAAAAAAGCCCCCTCGGAACCCGCAAAAACTTTCGAAAAAGGGGCAGGGAACGGAATGAAGTAATCGGAAAACGTTTGCTTTCCGAGCACTGCCCCGAACCCCACCAAGGGAGCTTTTTGAAAAAAGCCCCCTCGGAACCCGCAAAAACTTTCACAAAAAGGACGGGTTAAAGTATGTGGGACGCCGGGGCGTATGGTTTTGGGCGTTTAAGTGTGGGCGGTGCGGAACCACAGTGTGATTCCGCACCGCCCGTGCTTGAACGCTTAAAGCCATACATTCCGTTTGTCCGCAGACTTTAACCCGTCCTTTTTTCAAAGTTTTCACCCGCCTTTGGGGAGGCGGCACGGATCCAACGCCGCGTAGCGCTGGCCGCCGCCCGCAGGCGGCGGAATCCTCTGCGTTGGTCGCGCTCCGCAGAACGCGAAACTCTCTTGGCGTTGGTATCGCTGACCGCCGTTAAGGCATCACCGCGCAATGCCCGAGTGGCACACTTGCCGGGCATTTTTTTCGTCATATTTCACAAAAATCCTTTGCGAATTTTTGTTTCATCTGACGAAAAATCTGACTGCGCAATTGCACCATCGGAATTGCGCGGTGAAGCCTTAAATCTTCCCCGCGGCGAGGTCGTTCATGTTCTGCGAGAGCTGCTCGGGGGAGATGACGTCACGCTCCTTGGGCTGGCAGGGCACCTCGTACATCAGCGGGCCGGAGTAGTGGCAGCGCTCAAGCTCGGCGAGTATGCCCGCCCAGTTGTTCAGACCGTCGCCGGGCAGACGATGCCGCTCGTCCACAAAATCGTAGTCGGATATGTGCAGAGTGAGAATTTCAAGACCTGCGTCGATGAGAGAATGCAGGAATGAAACGTTCTCGTCAATCAGCGAGTGGTTGGTGTCGAATACAACTCCCGCGCCGGTGCCGCTCACAAGCTCAATCATCTCGGCCGCACGGTTGCATAGGCAGGTTCGCGGCAGATTCTCAACCGCTAACCTCATCCCCGCCGCGTCGCAAGCTTTGCGCAGCTCGATTATCGCCTCACGACTGCGGCGCAGACGCTCGGGACGCGCCTCGTCGTCAATGGGCTCGCTGCTCGGATGCAGTACGGCAACCTTGATTCCGGCTTTACCGGCCGCCTCGATGAGAGTCCGGTTGGTGTAGAGTGTGATGGCGCGGAATTCGTCCTTCATGCTCGAAATGTCGAGCGAACGCGAGAAGGGAAGATGTATCGACCATAGCCCGACACCCTCGTCGCGCGCCATGTCGGCGTACTTCTGCCAGTTGCGCGGAAAATCCAGCTTGTTCATGTAGTAGTCGAAGTTGAACTATAGCTCCGCCGCGTCGATGCCGACGGACTTCAGCGTGTGCAGCGCTTCAGCGTCCAGCTTGCGGCAAAAACAAAGCGAGGAACCCTTCTTAAGACCTTGTGCGTACGTCATAATGACCTCCTGAAAGTTTTTCAAAATATAATTACACCAATAAAAAATATCGCTACCGAAAGAATAAACGGCAGACTGAGCGCGCCGTCGCGTAACGACCGTAACAGTTCCTCCGGCGTGAGCCCGACCGGGTAGTCGGGGCGGTCGGAATGACCGGTACAGTCGGTATCGGCAGACTGTTCGGGGTTGTCGTGGCAGTCGGACTGCTCGGCGGAGTCAGCACAACTGCCGGAATCAGACACTGCATTTGCGCGGTAGTGCCCGTAAAGCCGTGCCGAGCTCATGCAGAATACCAGCGCGGCGATGAGCATGATTGACACAAGCAGCATAAGAAACAGCGCGCGGCTGGCCGTCGTCAGATAAAACGACGACAGGTAGGGCTGAAGGTAAATTGCAAAAATGTTGTAGAGCAGATGCACCGCAACGCATGCGATAAGCGAGCGCGTCGCGTAAAGCACCAGACACAGCACGACGCCGCTGACAATGTAGACGGGCAGCAGCTTGAGCTCGAGGTGCAGCATTCCGAAAAGCAGCGAGCTCATGACCACCGACCGCACGACCCCGCCGCTCCGGTATTCGAAGCAGACAAGCCCGCGGAACATAAACTCCTCGCACACCGCCGGGAGCAGCGCGTAGCAGGCAATCAGCCGGACGTTGCCGAAGAAGCCCTCGCCTCCGCGCGCGGTGAAGGTGTTGTAAAGGTCGAACCCGCCTGCGGGAGTGCTGTCGCCGCAGATCAGTATCGTCAGAAGAAAAGCGAGACAGCACAGCCCAACCAGCGCCGACGCGCAGGGGAGAATCCGGCGCGCGTCCGGGCGCGAGAGAAACAGCGCCGACGGCGTCAGACGTGTCCGCTGCTGCGGCAGCCGCTGCATGAGGCAGACGCAGACGACGCCGGGGATGACAAATCTCGCGATTTCGAAAATCACCGCGCGAAGGGTTGAAAGGTGCGGGTTAGTCACGCGCGAGTCGACAAGCCGTGCGACAATCAGCATGACGTACCCGAACAGCACCGCCCACGCGGACACAAAGCCGCCGCGGCGTTCAGGTTCAGCGCCTGTCATTGTCTCAGCCGGCGATGATGGAGGCGCGCAGGTTCTCGGCGGCAACGTCGCCGCACAGCATTGCGACAAGCTCCAATCCGAAGTCAAGCGCGACGCCCATTCCGGCGGCCGTGACCGTCTTGCCGTCACGGACTACGTGTCGGTTCGAAAGAATCGCGCCGTCAAGGAACTTTTCAAAGCCGGGGAAGCAGATGGCGCGCTTGCCCTTGAGCAGTCCGCGCTTGCCGAGCACCATGGGGGCGGCGCATATGGCGGCAAGATAGCCGTCGGACGCGGCGGTCGCTTTGAGCGCGGCGTCGACGACGGGAGAGGCGTCAAGGTTGCGCGTGCCGGGCATTCCGCCGGGCAGAATGACCATGTCGGGCTTGTCGTCGTGGAAGACGCTGTCGACGATGTCGGCCTGCACGGTGATGCCGTGCGAGCCGGTCACAAGCTCGCCGCCAATGCCGACGGTGGTTACCTCAAGTCCCGCGCGACGCAAAAGATCAAGCGGTGTCAGCGCCTCGGTCTCCTCAAAACCGTGTGCCAAAAACATATAAATCATAGTTTTGTACCCTCCGATTTTTTGATTTGTGACGCCGAATCAGGCGTTCTTGAAAAAGTCAACCAGCTCGCCACGGCGTATTGCCGTCTCCTCTCGGGTGGCGAGATTCTTGACTTTGACCGTCCCCTCGGCGAGCTCGCTGCCGCCCATTATGACGACGTGCGTGCAGCCGGTGTTGACGGCGTAGTCGATCTGCTTGCCGAATTTCTTGGTCCCGAGGTAGCACATGCAGGGAATCTGCGCGTTCACGAGGCTGTCTGAAAGCGCCTCGTACTCGGTGAAGTCGACGTCAGGGAAGCGCGTGACGAGCACCTTGACGCTGTAAGCCGACAGCGATTCCGGCACCAGCTTGTGCGTGTAGAGGAAGTTTTCGAGCGTGACGTCTCCGAAGCCGAACCCGACGCCGGACACCGCCGTGTTGTGCACGAACAGCCCGACGAGATTGTCGTACCGGCCGCCGCCGAACATGGCGCGGTTGTTCTCTGGCGCTTCGTCAAACACCTCGAAAACGGTGCCGGTGTAGTAGTCGAGACCGCGGATGATGCCGAAGTCGAAGACGCAGTATTTATCGAGCCCACAGGCGCGCAGTGCGTCAAACAGCTGGGCGAGCTCGGCGGAGCCGCGCGAATCGGGGCAGAGAGCGGTCGCCTCGTCGATGCTCATGGTGTAGAGTTCGTCGATTTTGGCCAGCCGGTCGGCGTCGAGGCCGAGCGCGGCCATGTCCTTCTCGTAGGACTCGCGGCTTACCTTGCCCTTGCGGTCGACGACCTTGGAGACTGCCTTCGCGCCCTCGGCGTCGGTGCCAGCGATGGCGGCGATGACGTCGTTGAAGAAGCGGCGGTTGTTTATGTGCACGCGGAACATGCTCTCGTCCGCGCCGAAGACGCGGAGCAGCTTGATGGCGGTTGAAATTATGTCAAAGTCGGCCTCGTACGAGTCGCAACCGAAAATGTCGGCGTTGACCTGCCAGAACTCTCGGAGTCTGCCGCGCTGGGGGCGCTCGTAACGGTAAAAGTTGGGGATGGAGAACCAGCGCAGAGGGTAGCTCAGCTCGTTGACCTTTGCCGCGACCATGCGCGCGACGGTCGGTGTCATCTCGGGGCGCATGGCCAGCTGACGTCCGCCGCGGTCGGTGAAGTTGTAGGTCTGCTCGCTCGCAAGCTCGACGCCGCTCTTGGCTGCGTATATGTCGAGAGACTCGAGCATGGGGCCATTGTATTCATCAAACGCGGCGCATTCCAGCACCCCGCGGATCTTGCCGAAAAACCAGTTGCGCAGACGCATGTCTGCCGGGTAAAAGTCGCGTGTGCCCTTGTAGGGCTGAACTGAAAGTAATGGTGTACTCATATGTCCTCCAAAACGGAAATTTGAATGAAAATAATTATTCACCATAATTATATCACACATTGCCCCCTCTGTCTACGCCCAACGCCGATTTTTTCGCCGCCCTGCCCCAAAATCGCAAAAAACTATTTACACGGGGGATTAAAAATGATAGAATAGGGGGTGAAGTAAGTGGGGATCGATTGCTCTCGGGGCGCTGCCCCAAACCCCGCTTAGGGAGCTTTTTGAAAAAAGCTCCCTAAGAACCCGCAAAAACTTTCAAGAAGGACGGGTTAAGGTCTGCGAACGGACGTGACGCCCGCACTTAAACGCCCAAAGCCGTACATTCCGGCGTCTCACAGACTCTAACCCGTCCTTTTTCAAAGTTTTCGCCCGCCTTTTTCAAAAGGCGGCGCGGGTCCAGCGCCGCGTAGCGCTGGCCGCCGCCCGCAGGCGGCGGAATCTCCTAAAAAATATAATCCCAAGGAGCCCATCATGACAAACAAAGAACGTTTTATCGACATATTCAAGACGAATATCAAGCGCGAGGGCGCGGATGCGCTGCTTGCGTTCCTGTGCTCGGACGCGTGCGACTTTTTCACCGCGCCGGCGAGTACGCGCTACCACGGCGCACACGAAGGCGGACTGTGCGAGCATAGTCTGAACGTCTATGACTGTCTCGTCGACCAGCTCGCGCGTAAACGCATGAGAGAGACGTACGGAATCAAGTATTCGGACGAAAGCATAGCTATCTCCGCGCTGCTGCACGACCTGTGTAAGATTAATTTTTACCGCACCTCCTTCAGAAACGTCAAGGACGAAAACGGCCGCTGGAACAGCGTCCCGTATTATACCATCGAGGACTCGCTGCCCTACGGACACGGCGAGAAGTCGGTCTATATCGTGTCCGGGTATATGAAGCTCACGCGCGACGAGGCCTTCGCTATCCGCTACCATATGGGCTTCTCGGGCAACGAGGATAACGGCACTGTCGGTCAGGCGCTGGAGATGTTCCCTCTCGCATTCGCACTCAGCGTGGCCGATATGGAGGCCGCATACTTTATGGAAGGGAAGCAGTAATCTGCATTCCGGAAAGGATCTGTTATGGCAAACTACCCTACACCTCATATCAAAGCTGCACCTGCGGATATTGCGCCCGTCGTCCTTATGCCCGGCGACCCGCTCCGCTCCGAATTCATCGCCGAAAATTACCTCGACGGCGCACGGCTGTTCAATAACGTCCGCGGCGTCCAGGGCTATACCGGCAGCTGGCACGGCGTGCCCGTCTCGGTCATGGCGAGTGGTATGGGTATACCCTCGATGGGCATATACTCATATGAGTTGTTCAACTTCTTCGGCGTCGAGAGCATAATACGCGTCGGCTCGGCGGGGGCGCTGCAGGAGCATGTCCACGTCCGCGACATCGTGCTCGGCCAGGGCGCATGCACCAACTCAAACTACGCCTCGCAGTTCGCGACCGGCGGTACCTTCGCACCCATCGCGGATTTCGCGCTGCTCACCGCCGCCGTCTGCGCCGCAGAGAAAATGGGCGCGCAGTGGCACGTCGGCAACCTCGTGTCGTCGGATACGTTTTACGACGATAACCCCGCCGCCAACGACGGTTGGAAAAAGCTCGGCGTCCTCGCCGTCGAGATGGAGGCCGCAGGCCTCTACCTCAACGCCGCCAGAGCGGGCAAGCGCGCGCTCGCAATATGCACCGTCTCGGATAGCCTTGTGACGCATGAGGCGCTGCCCGCCGAGGAGCGACAGACCTCGTTCACTCAAATGATGGAAATCGCACTCGAAACCGCCCGCAGAATCAGCTGATGCCACGGGCGCGGAAAGGAAAAACATGAAAACCAAAAGAGTATTTCTGATAGTTCTTGACAGCTGCGGCGCGGGCGAGCTGCCCGACGCGGCAGAGTTCGGCGATGTCGGCTCGAATACGTTGCGCAGCGTCTCGCGCTCGCAGAAGTTCAGTATTCCGACCCTCCGCCGCCTCGGCATAGGCAATATACAGGGGCTCGACTTCCTCGGCGACACCGCAACCCCACTCGCCGCTACCGGCAGACTTGTCGAGCAGTCGCGCGGCAAGGATACCACCACGGGGCATTGGGAAATCGCCGGAATCGTCTCCGAGCAGGCCATGCCCACCTACCCCGATGGCTTCCCGCAGGACGTCATCGACGCCTTCTCGGCGGCCACCGGACGCGGCGTGCTGTGCAATAAGCCCTACTCCGGAACGCAGGTCATACTCGATTACGGCCGTGAGCAGCTCGCCACGGGCAAGCTCATAGTCTACACCTCGGCCGACAGCGTCTTCCAGATAGCGGCGCACGAGGACATGGTGCCTGTCGAGACGCTGTACGAGTATTGCCGCATCGCGCGCAGGATACTGACCGGTAAGAACGCCGTCGGACGCGTCATCGCGCGTCCCTACGTCGGCGAGTACCCCAACTTCGTCCGCACGCCCAAGCGCCACGACTTCTCGCTCGAGCCCACCGGCCCCACCATGCTCGACAGCCTTCACGACGCGGGGCTCGCTACCATCGGCGTCGGTAAGATAAGCGATATTTTCGCGGGGAAGAGCATAAGCCAGTCCTACGTCACGCACGGCAACGCAGAGGGCATGAGCATCACATCCGACATCACAAATCAGGATTTTACCGGCCTGTGCTTTGTCAATCTTGTGGATTTTGATATGCTTTACGGCCACCGTCGCGACGTCGACGGCTACGCGCAGGCGCTGACCGACTTCGACGGCTGGCTCGACGGCTTCGTCCACAGCATGCGTCCCGACGACGTGCTCATGATTACGGCCGACCACGGCTGCGACCCCGCTTTCACAAAAACAACCGACCATACCCGCGAGTACATCCCGCTTGTTATGTACGGAGAGGGCATAAATCCGGTGTCTCTCGGCACGCGCGCGACGTTCGCGGACATCGGCGCTACCGTTGCCGGACTGTTCGGGCTTAGCTACGAGACCCGCGGCACGGACTTCTCCGCAGAGGTGGTAAAGTGAGCGAGCCGCTTGAAATCGAGCGCAAGTTTCTCATTCTGCGCCCCGACGAGATGACGCTCGCCGCGTGGCCGGGCGCGTACAGCTACGAAATAGAGCAGATATATCTCCCCCAAAATTCCGATGGCGAAGCGCCGAGAATACGCCGCCGTCGTCGCGACGGGGTGTCGGAGTGCTTCTACACCGTCAAGCGCCGCCTGACGAACATGACGCGCGTCGAAATCGAGCGCGGGATAACGGAGCAGGAGTACGAGGCGCTGAGGTCGGAGACCGGCAGGAACGCCGCGCCTGACGGAGACGCCGCGACCGTCGCCGAACGCGCAGTCTATTCCACCGAAGGCACCGCCACCGCCGCCTCTCCGCTCGCCGCGATAAGCAAAACGCGGTGGTGTCTGCCCTGCGGCGGGCACGTCGCCGAGGTGGACATCTACCCGTTCTGGCAGCGGGTCGCCGTCGCCGAGGTTGAGCTCGGGCGGGAGGATGAGAAATTCAGCCTGCCAGAAATTTTGCGCGTCATACGCGAGGTCACGGGCGTGCGCGAGTTTCTGAACCGTGACATGGCGTACGTGATACAGAGAACCGGCCGCCCGCCGCGCGAGCCGGACATTTTGTAAGGAGGGCTGATTTTATGACAGACCAACAGCTTATGGAAACGGCCGTTGCGGCCATGGAGCGCTCGTATTCGCCCTACTCGGACTTCCGCGTTGGCGCGGCGCTGCTCTCGGTCGACGGGCGCGTCTTTACCGGCTGCAACATTGAGAACGCGTCCTATCCGCTGACGGTGTGCGCCGAGCGGTGCGCTATGTTCAAGGCCGTCAGCGAGGGGGCGCGGAATTTCGCCGCACTCGCCATCGCCGGAGGACGCGACAGTGAGATACGCGGGTGCTGTCCGCCGTGCGGCAGCTGTCGGCAGGTCATGGCCGAGCTGTGCCGCGAGGAGGGCTTTTATGTTCTGCTCGAGGACTGGTGCGGCGGCCTGCGTCGGTACACGCTTGACGAGCTGCTCCCGCTTCGCTTTGACTCGGGCAATCTGTAACGGCCGGTGCGGCATGCGACAGTTGACAAATCGATAAATGTGTGCTATAATCAAATTTGTATGTCTTTTTTGTGACATACAACATTATTGCTCAAGGTGAGAGAATCACTCAGAGAGGTATTTTACAATGAAAAAACGAATTGTTGCGGCACTGCTTTGCGTGCTGCTGCTCGGTTGCACCATGCTTTCCTCGTGCGGAAATCTGTTCGGTGGGGAGACGGTTGAGATCGCCATGATTACGGACGGAGGCAGCGTCGGCGCCGGGTCGATGAACCAGGCGGTGTGGGATGTTGTGGCCAACTTCGCCATCGCAAACGGCAAGAGCTACGACGCATATCAGCCCGCGTCCTCGTCCCGCGCGGACAGAGTTGATATAATCATGCATGCGATAGTCAAGGGCGCTGTGCTCGTTGTCTGCTCGGGACAGGCGCTGTCCGAGGCGGTTTACGAGGTGCAGGATCTGTTCCCAGATGTCACCTTCCTGCTTGTCGACGGCATCCCGACGGCTCCCGCCGACGTCGACCAGAAGACGACGAAGTCCAACTCGCTGTTCGACAGCTTCTCGAATTCGACCTCCGCTGCCGTCACGACCGTGACCCCGGAGACGACGGCCGCCACCACCAAAATATCCGCAAATGTCTACTGCATAACCTTCCACGAGGAGCAGGCGGGATATCTCGCAGGCTACGTTGCGACGCGCAACGGCTATTCGCACTTCGGCTTTATGTCCGAGCGCGACTCCGACGCGGACCTGCTTTACGGCTGCGGCTTTCTTCAGGGCGTTGAGGACGCCGCCCGCGACATGGGCATTACGGCGCGCGTGAACGTCATATTCCGCTACAGCGGCAACGGCACCACCGAGGACGAGTTCTACAATACGGCCAAGAGCTGGTACCGCTCGGGCACCGAGCTGGTGTTCGCGTCGGGAGAGACCTCGGCGAGCGTCATCAAGGCGGCCGAGGAGTGCAACGGGCGCGTTATCTGCTCGGACAGTGACCACTCGAGCGAGTCCAATCTTGTTGTGACGTCGGCCATGAAGATGCTTGAAAAGCCGCTCGTCGAGGCGCTGAACTCGCTCAAGGGCAACAGCTACAAGTGGGACGCCGACCACTCCGCAAAGAGCGTTCTGCTCGGCCTTGACGACGGCGCGGTCGGGCTTGCAACCGACGCGTGGCGCTTCGGCGCGTTCTCCATAGACGCGTACGAGAACATCGCCGCCAAGATAGTGGCGGGCGAGATCAAGGTCTCGACCGACAAGAGCGTCATGCACGACCTCGATATCACAGTTGATTTTCAGTCGTAACATATACCTTCGGTATGAAGAAGTTAGTTTATTTAAGGTACATATTTCCCACGGCGGCGGTTATTTTGGTTGTGGCGGCGGCGTTTCTGCCCTGCGTGTCGTTTGAGCTGGAGAAAAATCCGCTCGGGGCGCGCTCGCTCGCGAGCGTGATGGCGGACGCGTGGTCGCAGTGCAGGCAATACCTGTCTGACCCCATGGCCACCAAGGACGGCGCGACGACCTCATTCGCCTGGCGCACGATAGCGGGACTTGCCATAGCCGCAGTTGCGGCGGTGGCGTCGGTCTCGCTGTCGGTGTGGGCGACGGTTCGCTGCGTGCGGATACTCGGCTATGACCCGGCGAGCCCCGAGGCGACCGGCCTCAAGGCGGGACTGCGCCGGGTCTTTCCCGGTCGCGTCTGGATGTGCGGGGCGCAGCTGCTGATAATTCTGCCGGTGCTGTTTCCGTACTGGCTCAGCGGCGCGTACAGCAGCGCGCTGTATTTGCAGACCACAGCGCACAGTGGGCTTACATGGATAGCAGCGGGGCTTATGTGTGTGTCGCTGCTGTTTGTTTTTTTAACGCGAAATATTGAAAAGGAGCTCCGGGTTGACGTGTTTACAATCTACACGCCGGGGGACGGCTATGAAGATAATTGATTTTGACAAGGTAGAACTCGGCAGCGGCTACTGGTTTGAGAAGGAAAAGCTCAACCGCGAGGTGACTATCGGCGCGGTTTACGACCAGTTCGCCAAGAGCGGGCGCATAAAGGCGTTTGATTTTGACTGGACGGAGGGCGCCGAGGGCAAGCCACACATTTTCTGGGACAGCGACGTCGCCAAGTGGATGGAGGGTGCGGCATATATTCTGGCCAAGTCGCCGGACGCCGTTCTTGAGGCGCGGCTGGACACGCTCATTGAAAAAATCCGTCAGCACCAGTGTGCGGACGGATATTTCAACATATACTATACCGTCGTCGAGCCTAACGGGCGGTTCACCGATCGCTCGCGGCACGAGCTGTACTGCGCAGGGCACCTCATTGAGGCCGCCATCGCCTGCGACGGAATAGGCAAGCCGGTACTGCTCGAGTGCATGAAAAAGTACGTTGATTACATTTACCGGGTGTTTGTGGAGGAGCGAACCGCGGCGTTTGCGACGCCGGGGCACGAGGAGATCGAGCTGGCGCTGCTGAGGCTTTACCGTCACACGGGCGGGCGGAGGTATCTCGAGCTCGCGGCGCATTTCATAAACACGCGTGGGACATCTGACGACTTCCCCAAGAACGAGGCCTACAATCAGAGCCACCTGCCGGTACGCGAGCAACGCGAGGCGGTGGGGCACGCCGTGCGGGCGGTTTATCTTTACACGGGCATGGCCATGCTGGCGCGCGAGACGGGCGACACAGAGCTGCTTTCGGCCTGCCGGGCGCTTTTCGACGATATAACGGGGCGCAAGATGTACGTGTCCGGTGGCATCGGCTCGACCCGCATCGGCGAGGCGTTCACCAACGCCTACGACCTGCCGAACGACACGTCCTACGCTGAGACCTGCGCGTCGATTGCGATGATGTTTTTCTGCCGCGCCATGCTTGAGAACGAGGATGACGCGCGGTACGCCGACGTCATCGAGCGTGAGTTTTACAATGGTGTGCTTTCGGGTCTTTCGCTCGACGGGCGCAGATTTTTCTACGAAAACGCGCTTGAGATCAATCTCAACGAGCACTTTGTCGGCGACCGTGGCAAGCCGCGTTTTCCGATAACGCAGCGGCCGGAGATATTCGGCTGTTCCTGCTGTCCGCCCAACATCAACCGGCTGCTGCCGTCGCTTGGAGGCTACATATTCGGGCGCGGCGAGGGTGTATTATACATCAACCAATATACGTCGGCGTCGCTCACTGACGGTGGGATAAGCTGCTCCGTCAGGACCGACTACCCGAACGAGGGGCGGATTTCGGTGACGGTATCGGGTGTCGGCACAGTTGCGCTGAGGATACCGGGCTGGTGTGATTTATTCAGTCTGAACAAGGAATACGACATGCGCTCGGGCTACGCCTACGTCAAGGTTGACGGCGAGCCGATTGAGCTCGAGCTGTCGCTCACGCCGCGCGCTGTATTTGCGAGCAGCGACGTTGCGCGCGACGCGTACCGGCTATGCGTCATGCGCGGGCCGGTGCTCTACTGTGCGGAGGGCATTGACAACGCGTACGGGTTACACCGTTATTCGATAGCGTCGGGCTTCAATTACTGCGAGTGCCGCGGTTCTGTGGCCAGCGGGCTCATGGAGCTTGACGTTGACGCGCAGGTTCTCGTATGCGAGGGCGATCTCTACACCTCCCGCGCGCCCTCCAAAGCTCCCGCCATACTCCACATGATCCCGTACAGCGCGTTCGCCAACCGCGGCGAGACCGACATGCGAGTCTGGTTCGCGGCGGGGATTTAAGGAGAGGTTCGATGTCTGCGGCGGCCAGCGCAGGGGATTCCGTGCTCTGCGGAGCGCGGCCAGCGCTACGCGTGCGCAACGGCAAGAGCTTCGCCCTTGCCCCCGCGCCGCCTCCCCCAAGGCGGGCGAAACTTTCAAAAAAGGACGGGTTAAAGTCCGAGGACAAACAGAACATATGGCTTTAGGCGTTTAAGCGCGGGCGGTGCGGAATCACACGATGGTTCAGCACCGCCCTGCTTCGCGTCCGTTGCCCATTCGGAACGGGGAAAACGTTTATTCACCGTGTCAGAGTTCAGCGGCAAAACGCTGCGCTGTTGCCGCCTTGACGGAAGAGAGTAACTGCATTATTTAAGGCGAACTCCACCTTAACACCTGCCTCCCTCCGGGAGGGAGGTGGCACGCGAAGCGTGACGGAAGGAGAGTGCGGGGCGTTGGGGTTCGCCGCCCTGCTGTTCCGCCGCCCTGTCTGAATGACAACAAAAAAGCTGTCTCATTTTTCGAGACAGCTTTTTTATCGATTCAGCTTTCGCGGCGTATCGGTCAGCCCGGCGAGGTAGTCGAGCGAGACGTTGTAAAAGCGCGCGAGGGTGATAAAATGGTGCATGGGAAATTCCTGATGGCCGTTTTCGTATTTGCTGTATTGCTGCTGAGTGGTCTTCAGCAGAACGGCGATGTCCTCTTGTTTTAACTCTTTGTCTTCCCGTAAATCCCGGATCCTTTGGTAAAAACACATAAATATTTCTCTCCGCGCGGCCATAGATGGCAGCCTTTTTGTGCATTAAGCTGATTATACAATACATCTTATCAAGTGTATTGATGACACGCCTTATAGGGTATATCATACAGGCAGCTTACCGGCTTTAATGAGGGAAAATACATGAACCCCATATAAAAAGAAATTCGTCACAATTCGCTCAAGGCTCGTGACGATATTAACAAGTTGATTATGGACCTGTTCGTCGACCAGTGCAATTTTGAATATTACGGTCTTTTGGCCACCGGTCAGATTCAGCTCGAGGATTACCCGAGCGGAGTTGAGCTTTCGCTTTTTCTGAACACCAACGACAGCCTTCAGGAGCATCTCAGAGCGCTCTACGACGAAGGGGTCGCGTTCAGCACCGCCGAGGCCAAGCTCACCGACCTCCGTAAGGGCCCCGCCGACGGGGCGCCCGGGTGGGTATTGTTTTCTCGCTTAGGCTTGCCGCAAAATATCAATTTCGCTGCGCGAAATTGAGAGAGTTTGTCATCATGCCGTCACCACGAAAAAACACAGCAGCACCTCGCGGTACTGCTGTGTTTTTTGGCGGAGAAGGAGAGATTCTGAACCACATTTTGCGGCGTCGCATGGTGGGAACCGGTTTTTCGCATAGGCTTGCCGCAAAATTATCAATTTCGCTGCGCGAAATTGAGAGAGTTTGTCATTATACTTTTCAACGAAAAAGTGGGTGCAGGGACGAGCCCTACACCCACTTTTTGGCGGAGAAGGAGAGATTCTGAACCACATTTTGCGGCGTCGCATGGTGGGAACCGGTTTTTCGCATAGGCTTGCCGCAAAATTATCAATTTCGCTGCGCGAAATTGAGAGAGTTTGTCATCATACTTTTCAACGAAAAAGTGGGTGCAGGGACGAGCCCTACACCCACTTTTTGGCGGAGAAGGAGAGATTCGAACTCTCGAACCGATTTTGGCGGTTACACGATTTCCAGTTATAACAGACTAACCCGGAGGGGCTGGGGGTTGCCCCCAGAATCATTTCTGAATGACGCTTAAACTGTGCACAGCGCCTCATCAGGCCAGTTAATGTTCAGCCGTGCCACACACGTCACCTCCCCTATTAACTGCGCCGTAGGCGCTTTTTTATTTTTCTAACATTGCCGATATTTTTGCTTCCAAACCTGCCGGCCCTCGGACGTGTAATATTTTATATCCGGCCTCTTCATAAGCGGCATTGACGAATTCGTCGCGATCATTGTAATCATGCGATGAGTCGTCAAGCTCTATAAGTAGTTTTGGCCTTAAGTTTGCCGGATCGGCTAAAACAAAGTCGACATGCTTTGACTTGATTTTTGCAAAGCTGTATTTGTACTGCTTTGAGTTGTAAGGACACGTTGGTTCAACTAAGTCAGCCATTCGTACTTTGCTGAGTATTGTCAGATCAAAAGCGTCTGCAATTGGTTTTAGCGCTTTGTAAAAATAGTATTCGTTCTTTGTTAGGAAATATTTTGACCTGTAATGGTATTCGAAATTGCTTTCCGGATACCTGTTTCTTTCGAAGTTGTTTGCCGGGTACTCATTTCTTTCAAAATTGGTTTCCCTATAATTTTGTTCGTTTCGGGATTGGCTACTTGGGAAGAAAAAAGACAGAAAAGAAAATAAACAGCCACAATTTTTGGACATGATGCTCCTCCGTGTTAGTTCTTGATATTTATTTTGTTTCCGTTTCCTGTTATGGTTGTAGTGTTACCGCCGATTGATTTTGTCACTATATAGGGTTTTCCATCTAATGTTTTTGGGGTATCTGAAAGTCCTGATAGGTAGTCAATTGATATGTTGTAGTACCGTGCAAGTGTTTTGTAGTGTTCAATTGGCATTTGATAGCGCCCACTTTCCCACCTTGCATATTGTTGTTGATAAGTGTGCAATATATCGGCTATTTCCTGTTGGCTCTTATCTGCGTCATTACGTGCGTCTTTGAGCCTTTGGTAAAATTGCATAAAAATCACCTCCTAAACAGCTTAAGCTGCATCTTTCTTTTTGTGCATTATGGAGATTATATCATAAAACATTATTGTTGTACTTGACTTACATCATCAATGTTGTTATAATTTTATTACTACAACATTTATGTTGTATTAAATCAATAAACAAAGGAGCAAAAGAAAATGGTTACAGGAATCTATGTAACAAACGTTTACCGGAACTGCGGGAGCTTTGATAGCTCGGGTAAAACAATCGAATACGACAAGGACGTGATCTATTGTCAGGTACTTGATAAGGAGCGCGGCCTTATCCCTAAAACGTATACCGGAAAGCATACCGATATAGTGCTTATCGGCTGCAACGACGTGCAAGACCTCATTGGCCATGAAGTTATGTTGCTGACAGAGGCTCGCATGAGCAACGGCAAGCCGACAGACGTCGTCCAATCTATTATGGTCATACCTCCCGAAATGGGCGGTGAAATGATCGAGATTGTTATACATACGGCATGATTCTTGAAGGAAGGAGGATAAACCACCATGACGGATTTGATTAGCAAGATGTTTTCGGGCTTTACTGACGCTATAACCGGACTTACCAGCGGCATTAAAACCGGATTCTTGAACCTCATTTACGTTGACCCCGCCGCGACGACGAAAGAGCTCTCCGGTATCGTTGAGTTTGCTTTTATCTTCGGCGGCGTTACACTGGCCATATGCATAGTGTGGGGTACGTTCCGCTTCATCCGGTCGAAGACTCATCATTAACCCATTCCTTGCGGGGTGCGGACATTCCGCGCCCCGCTTTCTTCTTAGGAGGTGATTAATATTAACATTCTGCAGCCCTTTATCACGCTGCTCATAAGCTCCGCTGCGCACTGCAAAGCTGTGCTATCTGATGAGTACATACTCAACTTCATTGTTGACTCTACCCGCCAGCTTATCGCTATACTGTGCGTCGCTCTCATTGTCGGGCTTGTGATTGCCGTTATTTTCAGCTTTGCCGGACGGAGGAGGTGAGACGATATGTGGCAAATACTAACGGATTTTTGGACGTCGTTTCTTGGCTCCGGCCTTACCGACCCGACCACCCTGCAGCTGCTTACCCTTGTGTCCTGCCTGTCCTTATGCGGCATGGTCATAGCTATCCCGTGGGCAATTATTAAAAAAGTGCTTAAATAGGAGACTACGAAATGAAAACAAGTAAACGCATTTTTCCCGCTGCTTTTGCGGTTATTATCATGGCAGCGACGCTGATCGGCGCCGCTCCACCCGTTCTGGCGGCCGCTCCGGCCACCAACTACCAGTATATTGACGGCTATTACACCGACTATGTTCACATTACGGTTCCGTCTAGCTATCTGCCTGACGGATGGTCGCCGTCCTCCATGACCGGCCTCCAGTATGAAGGCCGATGGGGCTACACTGACAATGACGGCTCTACTTACATGGTTTATGACTTTCTCGTGACCGGAGGCGGCAGCGCTTCTGGGGTAACTTATACGTATCCTTTCAAAGGCTATTACTCTGAAGGCGGAGACGGAGAAGACGATATAGAGTACACTGCTCTAGTAATATATCTGACCCTCTTTAATTTCCCTTACCCGATAGACGAGCCGAATCCGGATCCTGACCCCGATCCTACCCCCTCTTATGAACGCCTGTTTGAAGTGTACTATGTCGGCGATGTCGCTACTCTTGTGTACTGTCCAAACTCTGAATTCTTGAAAAACTTTGACCCCCGTTATCTTACCGGACTTGAGTATATCGGGCGCGAGGGCTACTTCAGCGATGACTACGGTGAAGATGTTATGGTCTACAAGTGGAATGTGGTTGAGTTTGCTGATGTTACAGTCAGACATACGTTTGAAATCTATTGCGAAAGTGAGAGTGATGACCCAGATGAGCCAAACGAATACCTTTCTCGCACAGTAACCTTTGACCTACTCAGGTATCGGGCCGGTGAGAATAGTTACTGGGATAAGTATCAGAAGTTGTGCAGGCAGTTCACCAAAGACGGCAAGGTCGATTATTTCGCGCTGGTTAGTCACCTGTTTTCCTTGCAGGACAGCGTCGACCGGACGTTTTACCGCGACGGTTACGACAAGGGGTATAAAGAGGGCTACCTCAAAGGCCGCGCAGACGGTCTGACCGAAGCTATTGATAATGATCCGTCATTTTATAAGCTTGTCCAAACCATAATCGTATCTCCTGTGACGGCTTTTCGTGAGATTTTTAATTTTGATATACCAATGCCTGGTGGAGGAACATTTAATGTTTGGGCGATTGTTAGTTTTGTTATAACAATTATTATCGTGTTTATTGTTATTGCTTTTTTGAGAGGTAAAAAATGATTAAACGCATTATTGTTATTGCTATGACTATTGCGTTGTTGTTATCCGTTTATGGCTCTAAGTGCACACCGGACGAAATGTGGGATAAATTAGACGTTGCTTATTACAAGCTTGAGTTAGATTATCTTGATGAAAGCGATGTTGCTGACGACCCTAACGATGCTCTTGCCGGTATTAAGTCTATATTAAAGAAACTTTCATTGGTATTTGCTGTACCGGCTTGGTTTGTTGATTGTGTTGCTGCAACGCGATTTTTAGCTACAGCTACTCCGTCTCAAGATTACTACAATCTTGGTCGTCGGCAATATCGTTATAGCAAAGTATATGGTTGGCTTGTTAATCCGAATTTTTCGAGAAATGATCTTTCAACGGGGTTTGTTCGATATTATTCACCGAAGTGGCCGAACTCTATTTTTTCTTATAACATGTTCAAGGGAGAGTTTGTGGTTAGTGGCGAACCTATACCTCTTCCTTCCGGAGGATAACCATGCAGTGGATAATAATACTGGCTGTCGTGATCTTACTCGTTGTCATAATCAAGCAGTTTCTCGGCTCGGAAAAGAAAACCGAAGAGGTTGTGAAAATGCGCTCCGGGGCTGTTGGCTCCGGCAAGACTGCTCTTTGCAGCATAGACATTCTCAAAGATTACAAACGGCTATATAAGCGCTGGAAGCGCAACAAAAAGAAGTTCCGACGCCCGGTGATCTATTCTAATATCCCTTTCCGGATGTCCCGTAAACGGTGGGCTAAGGTGCTTAAGCGCGAACACTTACTGCTTCAGGAGCTGTTCCCGGATGACGAGCTACCGCTTGTCTTGTGGGACGAAGCCGGTCTGAGTTGTAACCAATACAGCTACGATGACCCGAATGTTGTCAGCGAAAATATAAACGACTCGTGGCAATGCGTCGAGGTGTTTATCCGTCTCTTCCGCCACTTCTACGGCGACCGTGGCGACAATGTCCGGCTCTACGTTACCGATCAGGCCACGGGCGACATCTGTATCGCGCTGCGTCGTCGCTTTGGCTTTATAGATAACCTGTCCGGGTTCGGTCGTTGGCTGCTTGTGCTGCCATTCTATAAGGTCAACGTGACCCGGCTCTTTATGGCCGAAGACAGCGTCCAAAATAATAACGCCCTTCAGATTGGCGAAGAAGTCAAGGAAAAGTATTACTTTGGCTGGCTGCCTTATCGGTGGATGTCGGTCAAGCATTATGATAGCCATTGCTTTAAGCCGGTCCGAACGCTCGGCTTTGCCCGTGAGGTCTCGTTTGACTGCTGGTCAGATAACACGATGCCGGACAAGCTCACGACCAACTACGTACCGGACATAAGGCTCACAGTTGAGGAGAAGGCGAAATATAAGGCCATGCTCAAAGCCCGCGAGAAACGCGCCCTGACGGGGCTCTGACCGCCGTCAGAACGGAGGGGAGGGTTCCGGGAGGGGGAGAGCTTCAGCCCCCCCCCCTCCCGGAACCCTCCGGAGGCGGTCAGAGGGATAAAAAGGATAATTGGATATCAGCACCCCTTACAATAGGTGCTTTTAAGTCACTTTAAAAGTGAGTTGGAGAAAAAAAAGACTATGCAAAACCCTTTCAAGATTTCGTTGGATAAAATCTCAATGGTCTATAAAATAAGCTTTATGCACGACACAGTAAATATTGATGCACTCGACAATCAGATGAACGAATACGGATTTTGGATGAAAGAAGAATTTGGCTCAACAAGATATGGGACGTATCAAAAGAACTATACTTACTGTAAAGCTGAAGAACCCGAAGGAACTATATTTTTAGGCTTTATTTTGAATGCCCCTATACCGAAAACAAAATATTTCAAGATTGAATATAATCCGAACAAGGTACAATTGCCGGTGCCTGTTACGTCTCTGATTAATCAATTACATTGCCGATTAGTAAAGGTGCAAAGCATAGATGTTGCATTGGATTTCGAAGGATTGGCTATTGATGATTACCGTGTAGATACGCGCTCGGATACCATGGTGTATAGCTCCGGCATTAACCGGACTTATTACATACGCCCGAACGGTGAAGGCCGTATTAAAATTTATGACAAAACAAAAGAACGCGCAAAACTCGGAATTGAAATCCCTCAAACCTTGCGCGTGGAAATGACTATTAAAGACCCTGACTTTTTTCAGTATAATTTGGTGCACGAACTTTACGTGCAGGATATTAGCCGCTATATCGGTTATCTCAGTGAAATCAGTGTCAGACGTCGAACTGCTGTGATTCCGGGTGATGACCGCAAATACAATCCGGTTATTCTTTATCTACTCAATAACGTTGATCAAGAGACAGCGAAAACTGCTATCTCTATGATGAGTGTCAATCACCGAGCAAAATACCGCGACTTGATGACTCATAGCGAGTTCGAACGCATTGATATTGATCCTATAACTTTTCTTGATACTCTTACATACATGATCAGACGGGAAGTACCCGTATATGAAATCTTAGATACACGAGAGGAATTAACAAAATGGACGTCAAAACACTATACACAGAATTCTATTGGTACTACATAAAAACACGCCTTAAGCCGAACACGCAGCGCGGGTATAGGGTAAACATTGAAAAGCATTACTTGCCGTTTGTCGGTGAGCTCGAGTTGTATGATATTAATTACCACACACTCGACAACGTAACCGACCAGCTGCTTGACAAAGGACTGTCAGCTCGTTCCGTCGTTTACGTGCACGCGACCGCCCGTAAAATGTTTGCTTTTGCCGTCCGCCGTGGTTATCTAATGGTTAGCCCATACGACGCCTACGACCTGCCGCGAGTGCCGGAATATCACCACAAAACAGTAACCATGACGGAGATCAGAGCTGCGGTTAAGGCTGCTGAAGGCACGGTTATGTATGCTCCGCTCGTTTTGGCGGCCATGTACGGCCTCCGCCGCGGTGAGGTTCTCGGGCTCAAGCCATCGGACTTTGACCCCGCGAGCAGTACGCTGTACATCCAGCGCACACGCAACACGGTTGACGGCCAGGACGTAGTGACCGACTGCAAGACCAAACACAGCCGCCGTTATGTGCTCATAGCTCCGGAACACTCGCCTATTTTCTCCGCCAGTGCGTCCATCAGCGACGAATACGTCGTCAATATATCCTCGGAGATGCTTGACAAACGGTGGTCACGCTTCAGAGCTATGCTGCCGAAGCCGTTCCACAAGCTCCGCTTCCACGATCTCCGGCACAGCTACGCGACAGCCATGATGCTTGCACGCGTCAACCCTAAGATAGTCAGCGAAGCTCTCGGCCACTCCGGCATAGGCATAACGCTCGACCTTTACAGCCACCCCGACGTGTCAATGCAGCAGCAGCTTCTTGATGTAATAACAGAAAAGAGGACGTGAAAACGTCCTCTTATCTATTGGCGGAGAAGGAGAGATTCGAACTCTCGAACCGATTTTGGCGGTTACACGATTTCCAGTCGTGCGCCCTCGACCAGGCTAGGCGACTTCTCCATGTCGGTTGCCGCAGTGCGGTCACTTTGTGCGGCGACTCTCACATCATACCACAGTTGCGCCCAAAAATCAATACCTTTTTGAAAAAAAGTCCGAAAAAATTGCAAAAATTCTGCCGCCGTCCTGCGTGTAGTGCGGCGGGACGGCGGTGAGGGGGCAAAATCGTTGCGCGGCATGTCAGATATCTGCGTCCTTGCGGTAGTTGCCACCGAATTCTGTGATGTACTGCTTGCGCGCGGGCAGGTTGTCGCCGAGCAGTATGTCGAACATTTCGAACGTTTTCTCCTCGTTGTCGGGCAGGACAGAGATCAGCCGTCTTGTGTCGGGGCGCATGGTCGTCAGCGACATCATTTCGGGCTCGTTCTCGCCGAGACCCTTGGAGCGCTGAATGGTGTACTTCTGCTTACCTAACTTCTTGAGTATTTCCGCCTTTTCGAACTCGTCGTAGGCGAAAAGCGTCTCGTCCTTGGTCGTGATTTCGAACAGCGGCGTTTCGGCGATAAAGACGCGCTCCTCGCGGATGAGCGTCGGCAGCAGGCGGTAGAACAGCGTCAGCAGCAGCGTGCGGATGTGGAAGCCGTCCTCGTCGGCATCGGTACAGATTATGATTTTCGACCAGCGCAGCGAATCAAGGTCGAAGGGAACGATATCGCCCTTGATTTTGCCGCTGATCTCGACGCCGCACCCGATGACCTTAAGCAGGTCGGTTATGACCTCGCTCTTGAACAGCTTGTCATACGAGCCCTTGAGGCAGTTGAACGTCTTGCCGCGGACGGGGATTATCGCCTGAAATTCGGCGTTGCGCGCCAGCTTGCAGGAGGTCAGCGCCGAGTCGCCCTCCACGATATACAGCTCGCGCAGGTTGGGATCCTTTGAGCGGCAGGAGACGAACTTCTCGACGCGGTTGGCGATGTCCATGGTTCCGGCCAGCTTCTTTTTGTAGTTGACCTTTGCCGACTCGGCCGACTCACGGCTGCGCTTGTTGATGAGCACCTGGTTGGCGAAAATTTCGGCCTCGGTCGGGTGCTCGGTGAAGTATATATCGAGGTTGCGACGGAGGTACTCGTTCATGGCCTCGTATATGAAGGTGTTGGTGATGGCCTTTTTGGTCTGGTTTTCGTAGGAGGCCATGGTCGAGACGCTGTTTATTATCAGGACGAGGCAGTCGGCGATGTCGGCGAAGGTGATTTTGTTTTCGGTTTTGTTGTACTTGCCCTTGGCCTTGAGGTACTTGTCGAGCGCGTAGGTGAAGGCGCTCTTGACGGCGCGTTCGGGCGAGCCGCCGTGCTCAAGAAAGCTCGAGTTGTGGTAGTATTCGATGCGCTCAACCTTGTTCGAGACGCAGAAGGCGAAGTCGGCCTTGAGCTTGTACTCGGGCTTGTCCGGACGGTCGCGGCCGGAGGTCTCGAGGTGCCAGCTGACGGGCTCCGTCATCGACGTGTCGCCGACGATTTCGTTGATGTAGTCGACGATGCCGTTTGAGTAGACGAACTTTTTCTCGTCGAAGCTGCCGTCCTCGTTCTGGTAGCGCAGCGTGAAGCAGACGCCGCTCAGCACTACCGCCTGGCGGTGCAGCACGTCCTCGAAAAATTCGCGCGGTATGTTTATGTCGGTGAACACCTCGAGGTCAGGCTTCCAGTGCACGACCGTTCCGGTGCGCTTCTCGTTCTTGCCGAGCTCGCGGACGGTCAGCTTGGAAGCGGGGCGTCCTTTTTTGAATTTTATGCTGCTCTCACTCGTGCCGTTGAACGACTGCACCGTCATGTACTCCGAGCTGTACTGCGTGGAGCAGGCGCCGAGTCCGTTGGTGCCGAGCGAGAATTCGTAGCTGCCGCTGTCGTTGTTGTCGTACTTACCGCCGGCGTACAGCTCGTTGTAGATAAGGTCCCAGTTCCAGCGTTTTTCGCGCTCGTTGTAGCCGAGCGGGACGCCGCGCCCGTGGTCGTCGACCATGAGCGAGCGGTCGTTGAAGACGGTGATGATTATCTCGTCGCCGTACCCCTCGCGCGCCTCGTCGACGGCGTTTGACAGTATCTCGAAAAATGCGTGCTCGCAGCCCTCGAGCCCGTCCGAGCCGAATATGACTGCCGGGCGGAGTCTGACGCGGTCCTCGCCTTTGAGCGCCTTTATATTCTGATCGTTGTATTGCTTTTCGTTGACTTCTGCTTTGTTTGTCGGCATTTTGACCTCTGCTTTTCACAAAAATATCGGTTACCTTATATTATATAACATTTCCGCCCGCACTACAAGGGGCAAAATATAAAGTTTTCAATTTCTTCACAATCGGCGGCACAAAATATTGTGTCGAATTGGCACGACGCTATTGCAAAGCGGGCAGATATGGTATATAATAGAGTGTAAACTGTTTTCGGGAGGGCCGCAATGAGAACCGGTAGTGAGGCTGACAGAATACTTACCCGCGCGCGGACTGACGGCGCGACGGTGTGCGGAGTTGGCGTGTCCAACCTTCCGCTGATAGATTTTCTTGTGGGGCGGGGCATAGGCGTCACCGCGCGCGACCGCAAGAGCCGCGAGGACATCGGCGAGGAGCTGGCGGCGAGGCTTGAGAGCCGCGGCGTCCGTCTCGTATTCGGGGAGGGGTACCTCTCGGACATCTGCGAGGGTGTGATTTTCCGCACTCCGGGGCTCAGACCTGACGTGCCGGAGCTCGTCGGGGCGCAGCGCCGCGGTGCGATACTGACGTCCGAGATGGAGCTGTTTTTTGAGCTCACCCCGGCGACCGTCATCGGCATCACGGGCTCGGACGGCAAGACGACCACCACCACGCTGACCTACATGTTTCTTGACGCGCAACTGCACCGGAATGGCCGCGGGCACGCCTACGTCGGCGGAAATATCGGCGAGCCGCTGCTGCCACGCGTCGACGAAATGTCGGACGACGACTTTGCCGTCGTAGAGCTGTCGAGCTTTCAGCTCATGACCATGAAGCGTTCGCCCAACCGCGCCGCCATCACAAACATCACGCCGAACCATCTCGACTGGCACCGCGGCATGGACGAGTACGCCGCCGCCAAGACCAACATATTCACCCACGGCGCGGCGCGCCTCACAGTCAATGCCGACAACGACGCAACGCGCGCGATTGGCCGCGACGCCGGGCAGGTTGAGGTGACGTTTTTCTCGTCGGGAGGACACCGCTATGAGGACGTTGTGCCTAAGGGGCGGGGAGGCAGTCCGGCCATATTCGAGCGGGACGGCGTCATTGTCCGCAGCCTCGGCGGCGAGTGCGAGGAGCTGCTCGCGGTCAGCGACATACTGCTTCCGGGACGTCACAACGTCGAAAATTACATGACCGCGATAGCCAATACCTACGGCATTGTGAGCAAGGATATATACAGGGACATCGCCCGCACCTTCCGCGGAGTTGAGCACCGGTTGGAGCTCGTCCGCGAGGTGGACGGCGTGAAATACTACAACAGTTCGATTGACTCGAGCCCCACACGGACGGCGGCGGCGCTGTCGGCACTGCCGGTGAAGCCTGTCGTCATATGCGGCGGCTACGACAAGCATATTCCGTTTGCGCCGCTCGCCGAGGCGCTGTGCGAGCGTGCGGCCGGCGTCGTGCTGACTGGAGCTACGGCGGGCAAGATCGCCGAGGCGCTTGACGACTGCCCGGCTTACTCGCCCGAGCGGCTGCCCGTCGAGCGCGTCGGGGACTTCCGCGAGGCTGTGCTCGCGGCGCGCCGCATGGCGGAGCCTGGTGGCATAGTGCTGCTCTCACCTGCCTGCGCCAGCTTCGACCGCTTCCGCAACTTCGCCGAGCGCGGCCGGGTGTTTAAAGAGATAGTGAACGGGCTTTGAAAAAAATAAGGCATCACCGCGCAATGCCCGAGTGGCCCACTTGCTTGCATCTTTTTTGTCGTATTTCACAAAAATTCTTAGCTGTAGCGCTGCTGCAGCCTTCGCATTTTTGTTTCATCTGACGAAAAATCTGGCTGCGCAATTGCACCATCGGAATTACGCGGTGAAGCCTTAAGTAAACAGTCTCCGTCGCGCGCCCGCCGGGCTCACAGCGGAGCAAACGTAGAGAAAGGAAACAACATGGAGCTTGAAAATTTGATAATTGACATGTGCTCGCTCATGTCGGTGTCGGGCTACGAGACCTACGACCGGGCGGCACTGCTTGACCTCATCGGCGGCAGCTTTGACGAGTGCCTCGAGGACGGCGTCGGCAACCAGGTGTTCGTGCGTCGCTGCGGACGCCCCGGCGCGCCCCGCATAATGCTCGACGCGCACATGGACGAGATCGGCATGATAGTCAGCGAAATACTCGACGGCGGGTTTGTCCGCGTCGTCAACGTAGGCGGGCTGGATACGAGAATATTGCAGGCCGCCGAGGTGGTGATTTACGGCACGCGGCCGATACACGCCGTCGTCGCCTCGACGCCGCCCCACCTGCAAAAGCCGGGCGACAACAAAAAGCTGCCCGAGATTGGCGACCTGCTCATCGACACGGGATTTCCGCGCGAGGAGCTTGAGCAGATCATCCGCATAGGCTCGCCGGTAGGATTTCTGCCGAAGTACAGCCGCCTGCTCGGCGGAAACCTCACCGGCAAGGGGCTTGACGACAAGTCCTGCGCCGCCTGCGCCGCGTTTGCGGTCATGAATACGCCGGCGGACAAGCTGGCAGGCGACGTTTATCTCGTCTTCTCGGCGCGCGAGGAGACGGGGCACTTCGGAGGTGTCTCCGCGGCGGCCTACTCGATAGACCCCGATTACGCCATGGTCATTGACGTCAACCTCGGTCGCACGCCCGACACGCAGAAGCGTGAGACCGTCACAATGGGCGGCGGAGCGTCGCTGACGCTGTCGCCTATTACCCACAAGCAGCTGACCCGCATGACGGGCGAGCTCGCCGCCGAGCAGGGAATAAAGGTGCAGTACAGCGTCTGCTCCGGCCACACGGGAACCAACACGCCCGAGGTCGCGCTGACACGCGGCGGCATCCCTGTCGTCGACGCGGGACTGCCGCTCGCAAGCATGCACACCTGCTGCGAGGCCGTCCGGATGGACGACTGCCGCGCGCTGTGCGACCTTGTGACGCTGTTTGTCACGTCGGAGAAAATTGCGGAGGTATTCGGAAATGCAAAGGCTTGAAGGAATTGACCTGCTCCGGGCGCTGTGCCTTGTACCGGGGCCTACCGGGGCGGAGGAGAGAGTCGCGGAGCTTATCCGCGAGCAGCTGAGTGACCTCGATGGCGTCGAGGTGAACTGCGACCGCGTCGGAAACCTCACGGCTCTCTATCCCGCGCACACGGCGGGCGGCGAGCGCGCGCCGCGCGTTATGGTTTCGGCGCACATGGACGAGGTCGGCATGATAATAAATGACATTACCGACGAGGGCTATCTCAAGTTCTCAAATCTCGGCGGCATCGACCCGCGCGTGCTGTGCGGGCGGCATGTCACCGTCATGGGCAAGAACGGGGATCTGCCCGGCGTCATTGCCTCCAAGGCGATACACCATCAGTCGGCCGAGGAGCGCCGTCAGGTGACGACGGTGGACAAGATGTACATCAGCATCGGCGCAGCCTCGCGCGAGGACGCCGAAAAGTACGTCAGCCTCGGGGACAGCGCCACGTTTGACTCGGATTTCATCCGCTTCGGCAAGGGCAAGATAAAGAGCAAGGCCATCGACGACCGCCTCGGCTGCGCCGTCATGATAGAGCTTGCGCGCGAGCTGGCAGACGGCGGCGCGCAGCTGCCCTACGACGTTTACTTCTGCTTCACCACGCGTGAGGAGATAGGGCTCTCCGGCGCGCAGACGACGGCGCAGCGGCTGTGCCCCGACGTCGCCATTGTGCTTGAGTCGACAGCCGTCGCCGACATCGCGGGCGTGGCCACCAACTCCCGCGTCGCGACGCAGGGAGATGGCGGCGCTATCTCGCTCGCCGACCGCTCGACGCTGTACGACCGCGCGCTTGTAAACTACGCGCTGAAGTGCGCGCGCGACAACGGAATTCCCGCGCAGATAAAGCGGCTGGTCTCCGGCGGCAACGACGCCGGACACATACACAAGAGCGGCAAGGGCGTCCGCTCGCTGGCAATATCCTGCCCGACACGCTATATCCACAGTGCCTCCTGCGTCGCCGACGAGGCGGATTGCGAGGCAATAAGAAAACTGGTCAGCGTCCTTCTTCGCGAGGGCAAGCTGACAGATACACAGGAGGATGCTTGAAATGAAAACCGAACTGTTAAGTAAGCTGGTCGCGCCGCTCGGCGTTTCCGGCTGTGAAAAACGTATATCCGACACCATCCGCGCCATCATGGAGCCGCTCTGCGACGAGTGCTACAACGACGCTATGGGCAACCTCATCGCCGTCAAGCACGGCACGGGCGGCGCGACTGCACATCACAAAAAGACAATGTTGTGCGCTCATATGGACGAAATCGGCTTCCTTGTGACGTTCATTGAGGAGAACGGCCTCGTCCGCTTCGCAACCGTCGGCGGGATAAACTTCACCGCCTTCAGCTATGTTCAGGTCGTTTCGGACAAGGGCGTCAAGGGCGTTATGGTGCCCGACAGCGATGCCAAGGCGGGCGAGCTGACGTTCGACAAATGCTCGATTGACATCGGTGCGTCAAGCCGCCGCGAGGCGGAGCGCCGCGTCTCAATCGGCGACGTTTTCGGCGTGCTTCCCGGCGTGACGCGCCTCGGCGGTCACCGCGTCGTTGGCCACCCGCTCGATGACAGAGCAGGCTGCGCTGTGCTCGTCATGGTCGCCGAGCAGCTCGGCGAGTGCGAGGACGACGTTTATTTCGTGTTCTCCGTGCAGGAGGAGGTCGGTTGCCGCGGGGCGAGACCGGCGGCCTTCGCCATAGCTCCCGACCGCGCGCTGGTCTACGACGTCACGAGAACGGGCGACACGCCCGGCTCCAAGCCCATGGCTGTCAAGCTGGGCGGCGGCGCGGCTATTAAGATAAAGGATTCCTCCGTCATCTGCCACGCCGGTATGGTGGACGAGCTTATCGGGGTCGCCAAGCAGAACAAGATCAAATATCAGTGCGAGGTGCTCGTCAGCGGTGGCACGGACACAAGCTCGATTCAGATGTCAGGCGCGGGCTGCCCCGCCGCGGCAATATCGCTGCCGTCGCGCTACATCCACAGCGGAGTTGAAATGATAGACCTCGACGACGTCGAGGCGACCGTCGCGCTGACGCTGGCGTATTTGAGGAGATAAGGGTATGTCAGGTTACGATTTTTCGCCTGAGCTCGAAGTGCTGGCGGACAGCGCAGATAAGGCTTTGCAATCACAATTCGAAAGAATAGAGAAAATATCGCGCAAAAATACCGCGCGTGTGATGGCTGCGTTCAGAGACAACCGCGTCTCCGACGCGCTGTTCGCTCCCACCAACGGCTACGGCTACGACGACCACGGCCGCGATACGCTCGAGAAAATCTGGGCGCAGGTGTTCGGCACCGAGGCCGCGCTTGTGCGTCACAATATCGTCAACGGGACACACGCAATAAGCACCGGACTCTTCGGGCTTTTGCGTCCGGGCGACGTCATGCTGTCCGTGACCGGCCGGCCGTATGACACGCTCGAGCAGGTCATCGGCATGAACGGCAAGACCGGCGACGGCTCGCTCGCCGACTTCGGCGTCGAGTACCGCGAGCTTGCGATGACAGGTGAGGGAAGTGTCGACTATCCCGCTGTCGAGGCGGCTGTCCGCGCGGACGCTGAGCACCGCATCAAGGTGGTGTTCATACAGCGCTCCAAGGGCTACCTCAACCGCCGCACGCTGACTGCGGACGAAATAAGCCGCGTGCACGAGCTCGTGCACGAGCTGAGAGACGACATTTTTGTAGTTACCGACAACTGCTACGGCGAGTTCACCGAGGACCACGAGCCGCGCGCCGACCTGCTTATCGGCTCGCTGATAAAGAACCCCGGCGGCGGCATGGCCGAGACGGGCGGCTACCTTGCAGGCAGCGCGCGAGCCGTCGAGCTTGCGGCCTACCGCCTGACGACGGTCGGCGCGGGCGCTGAGGTCGGCGCATCGATCGGGCAGACGCGCAACATGTACAAGGGGCTGTTCTATGCGCCGCACACCGTCGCGCAGGCGATAAAGACTGCGCATTTTGCTGCGTATATTTTCAGCAAACTCGGCTATCGAGTCGAGCCGTCTTGGGACACGCCGCGCTCCGATATCATTCAGACCGTCATCACCGGAAGCCCCGAGGGGCTGTGCAGCTTCTGCCGCGGAATTCAGGCGGGCTCGCCCGTCGACGCCTTCGTTGCCCCCGAGCCGTGGGACATGCCGGGCTATTCCGACAAGGTCATAATGGCGGCGGGCACGTTTGTTCAGGGCGCGTCCATTGAGCTGTCGGCCGACGGCCCGCTGCGTCCGCCCTACACGGCGTATTTCCAGGGCGGTCTTACCTACGAGAGCGGTCGCATCGGAATTATGAGTGCCGCGGCGGCAATGATGGCAGCGCGCTCTTGACATCTGAAAAAAATCTGCTATAATATAATAAATACATTTGAAAGGTGCCAACCAAAATATGAAAAAAATGATTTGCGTGCTGTTGGCGGTTGTCTGCTGCCTCAGCTTTGCATCATGCTCTAAAGATAACGGCGTGCCTGACGGCTATCAGCTGGTCTCCGACGACAAGGTTTCCTATTGCTTCTACGCGCCCACCCAGTGGACAAAGAACAATGTCGGCGGAGCGTACAGCGTTTACTACTCGACGGCCGATCCGTCGGTCGTTATGGTGACATTCTATCGCCCTGACGGCGAAGAGGCCACGCTTGAGAATTTCTGGGCGTCTGTTGAAGATCAGTACAAGCATCAGTACACAAACTACGAGCTGGTTTCCGAGGAGGCCACCATGCTCGGCGACCGCAACGCCCGCGCCTTCACCTTCACGGCGGGCATCAGCGGCAGCGACTACAAGATTCTTCAGATCGTCACCGGCTACGGCGACTACTATTACACCATGACCTACATGTCCACTCCCGAGAAGTTTGACTCGCACCTAGAGGCCGTCAAGGGAATGGCAAGCGTTTTCAAATTCAAATGATATATCTTGATAACAGCGCCACTACAGTACTGTGCGAGGGCGCGCGTTCAAGAATGAATGAGGCGATGGATTGTTTCGGCAATCCGTCGTCGCTTCATTCTGTGGGGTATGAGGCCTCGGTTATGCTCGGCGAGGCGCGTCAGACGGTACTCGCGTCGCTCGGCGTGCGCAAAAACGGTGACTACGAGCTGTTTTTCACCGGCTCGGGCACCGAGGCGAACAGTATGGCGCTCTGCGGCGTCGCTACGGCGAAGACGCGGCAGCCCTCACGGTGCATAATTATTTCGGACTCGGAGCATCCGTCGGTCGAGCAACCCGCGCGGTGGCTTGCGGGGCAGGGCTTTGACGTAGTTCGCATACCGACGCGCGGCGGCGTGCTCGACATGGACGCGCTGCACGCGGCGCTCTCGGGCGGAGTCGCGCTCATAAGCCTGATGCTCGTCAACAACGAAACCGGCGCACTTTACGACGTTGCGTCGGCCTTCGCGGCGGCGCGGCGGGCGAACCCCGACGTCGTGACGCACTGCGACGCCACGCAGGGCTACCTCAAGGTTGTCGGACTGACGCCCGCGCGGCTTGGCGCGGACCTCATGACGGTCAGCGCGCACAAGATTCACGGCCCGAAGGGCGTCGGGGCGCTTTGCGTTTCGAAGAACATTCTGAAGACCCGGCGGCTCGCCCCGATAATACGCGGCGGCGGTCAGGAGGGCGGCATGCGCTCGGGGACGGAGAACATGATCGGCATTTGCGGCTTCATGGGTGCGGTCGAGACCTACCGCCCACGCCTCGAGGCCGACGTTTCGCACATGACGGAGGTGCGCGACTACGCCGTTGCGCAGCTCTCGGGCATTCCGGGCGTGCGGATGAACATACCGTCCGGCGCGCGCGCGCCGCACATCGTCAATCTGACGCTGCCGGACATCAAAAGCGAGACGATGGTGCATTTTCTGTCGTCGGCGGGAGTTGCCGTCTCGGGCGGCTCGGCCTGCTCGTCGCACAGCCAGCACGTGTCCCCCTCGCTGCTCGGCTTCGGACTGACCCAAAAGGAAGCTATGTGCTCGCTCCGGATAAGCCTTTGCCCCGAGAACACCGCAGCGGACATTGACGCGCTCGTCAGCGCGCTGCACGATGGGGTAGAGCGGCTTGTGAGGGTGAGGTAGACGTATTGCATATGGCTGTGGGCGGTTAGATTGAATTGAATTTTGCGGTTTCCGCCGGTAAGCTCGGCGGGAGCCGCTTTTTTGTTAAGAAAAGTTCTTTAGCCTTGGCAGGCGCACGCCGTGGAGGCCACCGACGGTGGAGAAGTGTACTCGCCGAGCGTCGGCGGAAAACGTTTTTTAAAAAAGTTCTTTAGCCTTGGCAGGCTCTCGCCGTGAAGGCCACCGACGGTGGAGAAGTGTACTCGCCGAACGTCGGCGGGACGAGTTTTAACTGTTCTTTTCTGCCGCGAGCAGAGAAAGAGCAAGATAATTATGCCGAAGGCATAATTATCTTCAAAAGAGTCGCCCCAGAGAGGGCTAACCTACGGTTCGCCCCCTCTGGACTCCCCCACTCCCGTGGGATGGCTTAAGGGAGCGGAATCCGCCTCCATGAGGCTCGCATCCGGCGCGGCTCGGTCAGAATCGCTCTACCGCGCCTTTGTTAAAGTACGGCTTTGTCCCCGCCCGTACTCGCCGGAAAGTGCACTGAAACCCGAGCGGGGCAGGCTAACCATTGACGCCCCGCCCCGGCGGCCTTAAGTGCGTCTCGGTGGGAGCGTCTGCGGTACAAATGGCTGTTGGAATGAAGTTTTCGGAGGGCGCTTCACCGCTTGGATGAGGTTTGATAGAACCGATAGCTCACGCTGCACGACCCGCGCCGTCATATTGCGGCTTCGCCGCTCATGAAGG
>CAKRSS010000016.1 GCA_934401725.1 uncultured Eubacteriales bacterium
CAGTAAGAGCCTACCTGCTCAATCAGAGACAGGGAACTCAGTCCACACTCACCCGCGGTGAGGTTTCCGGCGGTGGCAAGAAGCCCTGGAGACAGAAGGGCACCGGCAGAGCCCGTCAGGGTTCCACCCGTTCGCCTCAGTGGACGCACGGCGGTATCGCTCTCGGCCCCAAGCCCAGAAGCTACCGCACCGGCATGAACAAGAAGACCAAGAGAGTTGCGCTGTACAGCGCGCTGTCTGCTAAGGTTGCCGCAGGCGACCTCATCGTTATCGACGAGATCAAGTGCGACGCTTACAGCACCAAGACCATGGTCAGCATGCTGAATGCTGTCGGGTCTGACAGAAAGGCTCTCGTTGTACTGCCCGCTGTTGACGCAAAGGTCATCAAGTCCTGCGCGAACATCGCCGGCGTACAGACCGCACTCTACAACACCATCAACGTGTACGATATCCTCAATGCTGACAAGTTCATCATTGCTAAGGAAGCGGTCAAAATGCTTGAGGAGGTATATGCGTAATGAGTAGAATGGCACAGGACATTATCATTGCTCCCGTCATTTCCGAGGAGAGCTTCGCTCAGATGTCCGGCGAGAAGAACAAGGTACGCAAAGACCCCAAGGATGTAATGAAGTCCGACAGATATAAGAACAAGGTTGCCCGCGCCGAGAAGGCCGGCAAGACCGTGCGCGAGCCGCTTGCTCCCGCTCCCATCTGCAAGAAGTACGTCTTCAAGGTTGACAGAAAGGCTACCAAGCCCGAGGTTGCGGCCGCAGTTGAGGAACTGTTCAACGTCAGCGTCAAGGATGTCAACATCATCAACATGAAGAGAAAGCCCAAGAAGATGGGCGTTCATGAGGGTTACACCTCTGCCTGGAAGAAAGCGATCGTCACGCTCACCGCTGAGTCCGAGACCATCGAGTTCTTCGAAGGTATGAACTGATAGGGGAGGTTGAAGCAGAATGCCTACAATTAAGTATAAGCCGACTACCCCGGCAAGAAGAAATATGACCGTCCCGACCTTCGAGGAGATTACCAAGTATACCCCCGAAAAGTCGCTGACCGTCATCAAGAAGAAGAATGCCGGCCGCAACAGCTACGGCCGCATCACCGTCCGTCACAGAGGCGGCGGCAACAAGACCAAGTACAGAATCATCGATTTCAAGCGTCAGAACACTTCTCCCGCAACCGTTATCGGTGTTGAGTACGACCCCAACCGCTCCGCCTACATCGCTCTGCTTGAGAATGAGGCCGGCGACAGAAGCTACATTATCGCTCCTCTCGGTCTGACCGACGGCGATAAGGTTTACTCCGGCGCTGATGCCGACATCAAGCCCGGCAACACGCTGCCTGTTGCTAATATTCCGGTTGGTACCATGATCCACAACATCGAGCTCTACCCCGGCAAGGGCGCTCAGCTGGCTCGTTCCGCAGGCGTTTTCGCACAGCTCATCGCTAAGGAAAACGGCTCCGCTCAGGTCAGACTGCCCTCCGGCGAGGTCAGAATCGTTCGCCTGGACTGCAAGGCTACCATTGGTCAGGTTGGTAATATCGAGCATGACACCGTTAAGGTCGGTAAGGCCGGTAAGACCCGTCACAAGGGCATCCGTCCTACGGTCCGCGGTTCCGTCATGAACCCCTGCGACCACCCTCACGGTGGTGGTGAAGGTAAGTCTCCCGTCGGTCATCCCGGCCCGCTGACTCCTTGGGGTAAGCCTGCTCTGGGTTATAAGACCAGAAACAAGAAGGCAAGAACCAACAAATTCATCGTGAAACGCAGAAACGCTAAATAAGGAGGGAATGTAGAATGAGCAGAAGTCTTAAAAAGGCGCCTTTCGTAGAAGCAAAGCTCTACGCCCGCATTTGCGCCATGAATGAAAAGAACGAGAAGAAAGTTCTCAAAACCTGGTCCCGCGCATCTACCATATTCCCTGAATTCGTCGGTCACACGATCGCAGTTCACGATGGTAAGAAGCACGTCCCCGTTTATGTGACTGAGGATATGGTCGGTCACAAGCTGGGTGAGTTCGCTCCCACCCGTACCTTCAAGGGCCATGCAGGCTCCAAGACATCCAACAACGGTAAGTAATGCAAAGGGAGGATAACATCAAAATGGAAGCAAAAGCATATCTTCGTGATGCCAGACTTTCCCCGCGCAAGGTCAAGTTCGTTCTCGACCTCATCAGAGGTAAGGATGCGGGTGTCGCTATGGCGATCCTTAAGAACACTCCTAAGGGTTCGTCGCCCTACCTGGTCAAGCTGCTGGGAAGCGCTGTTGCAAACGCTGAACACAATTTTCATATGGACACATCCAAGCTCTATGTCTCCGAGTGCTTCGTATGTCAGGGACATATGAAGTACAACAAGCGCACAAGCCCTCGTGCAAAGGGCAGCGCTGACAGGATTCTCAGAAGAACCTGCCACGTGACAATAGCTGTCAAGGAAAGAGCATAAGGAGGGTAAAGCTGAATGGGACAGAAAGTTAATCCCCACGGTCTCCGTGTGGGCGTAATCAAAGATTGGAGCTCCAAGTGGTTCGTCGAGGACAAAGAGTTCGGCAATACCATCGTCTCCGATTATAACATCAGAAAATTCCTCAAGGAAACCTTCAAGAACGCAGGCGTTCCCAAGATCGAGATCGAGCGCACATCGAAGCAGGTCAAGGTTACCATTTACTGCGCAAAGCCCGGCATGATCATCGGTCACGGCGGCTCTGAGAAGGAAAAATACAAGGAAATTCTTAAGGAAATGCTGGGCAAGGAAGTCAGACTCGACGTTGTCGAGGTCAGACAGCCCGACCTCAATGCACAGCTGGTCGCAGAGAACATCGCTTCTCAGCTCGAGAGACGTATCTCCTTCCGCCGTGCAATGAAGATGGCTATCCGCAACACCATGCGTCTTGGCGCTAAGGGTATCAAGATATCCTGCGGAGGACGTCTGGGCGGTGCCGAGATTGCCCGTACCGAGCACTACCACGAGGGTACTATCCCGCTGCAGACACTGAGAGCCGACATCGACTACGGTTTCTGGGAGGCTAATACCACCTACGGTAAGATCGGCATCAAGGTCTGGATCTACATCGGCGAGGTTCTCAACGATGTCAACAGACAGGGCTACAACCCCAGAGATAACCGCGACCGCAGAGATCGCAGAGACAACCGCGACCGCAGAGACAACCGCGGTGATCGCAGACCTCCCCGCGACGGTGCGCGTTCCGACAGAGCTCCCAGAGAAGGAGGCAAGAAGTAAAAATGTTAATGCCTAAGAGAGTTAAGTTCCGTCGCGTACAGCGCGGCAGACTTAAGGGTAAGGCCACTCGCGGCAATACCATCAGCAACGGACGTTTCGGTCTTGTCGCTCTGGAGCCCGCCTGGATTACCAGCAATCAGATTGAAGCAGCCCGTATCGCTATGACTCGTTACATCAAGCGTGGCGGTAATGTCTGGATCAAAATATTCCCCGACAAGCCCATCACCGAGAAGCCTGCTGAGACCCGAATGGGTTCCGGTAAAGGTTCTCCTGAGTACTGGGTTGCCGTGGTCAAGCCGGGCAGAGTGCTGTTTGAAATGGACGGCGTTGAGGAGAACGTAGCCCGCGAGGCTATGCGTCTTGCCGGCCACAAGCTGCCTATCAAGACCAAGTTCATGGTAAAGGAACAGGAGGCATAAAGTCGTGAAAATCAGTGAAATAAGAGCACTTTCCGTTGACGAGCTCAACGCCAAGCTCAAAGAACTCAAGACCGAGCTTTTTAACCTCCGTTTCCAGCTTGCGATCAATCAGCTTGAAAACACAAATCGTATTCCCGAGGTCAAGCGTGACATCGCGCGCGTAATGACCATCCTTTCTGAAAAGAAGGACGCATAAGGAGGACAGGTCATGGAAGAAAGAAATCTCAGAAAGACCCGTGTCGGTATCGTCGTCAGCGACAAGATGGATAAGACCGTCACCGTTGCCATCGAGGATAACGTCAGACACCCCATTTACGGCAAAATCATCAAGCGCACCCTTAAAGTCCACGCCAACGACGAGGAAAACGCCTGCGGCATCGGCGATAAGGTCGAGATCATGGAGACAAGACCTCTTTCCAAAACAAAGAGATGGCGCGTCGTCGAGATCATCGAGAAGGCTAAATAATCAATCCACACACAAAGTAGATACGTCAATATCGTATTGAATCAGGAGGAAAACACAAGTGATACAGCAGCAGTCAATGATGAAGGTTGCCGATAACACCGGTGCAAAAGAGCTGATGTGCATTCGCGTCCTCGGCGGTACAGACCGCCGTTACGCCAACATCGGTGACGTCGTGGTCGCTACCGTTAAAAAGGCAGCTCCCGGCGGCGTGGTGAAAAAGGGTCAGGTAGTCAAAGCTGTTATTGTGAGAAGCAGACACGGTATCAAGCGTGCCGACGGTTCTTACATTAAGTTTGACGAAAACTCCGCGGTAATCATAAAAGAAGATCAGAATCCTACCGGAACCCGTATCTTTGGGCCGGTGGCAAGAGAGCTTCGTGAGAAGAATTATCTTAAGATTCTTTCTCTGGCTCCCGAAGTACTTTAATTGAGGAGGAGAAATATCATGAATATCAAAACCGGCGATAAAGTAGTCCTCCTTACTGGCAAGTACGAGGAAAGAAAAGATAAGAACGGCGAGCTTATCGTCCACAAGGTGGTCGCTGTCTCTCCTAAGGAGGACAAGGTCATCGTCGAGGGCGTTAACACCGTTCACAAGCACGTCAAGCCCCGCAAGCAGGGCGAGACCGGCGGCATCGTCGACACCGACGGCGCAGTTTACGCCTGCAAGGTTGCAGTCGTCTGCCCGAAGTGCGGCAAGGCTGCCAGAGTCGGCCACAAGGTTGACGAAAAAGGTAAAAAGGTTCGCGTAGCTGCTCACAAGAAGTGCGGCTACCCGGAACTCTAAGGGAGGGAAAACAATGGCAAGACTTGGTGATTTCTACAAGGCTGAGGTCGCTCCCGCCCTTATGAAAAAGTATGAGTACAAGAGCCCCATGCAGATTCCGAAGCTCGACAAGGTTGTTATCAACGTCGGCTGCGGTGATGCAAAGGATAACGCGAAGGTCATCGACAGCGTTCTGAAGGACCTCGCGATCATCTCCGGTCAGAAGCCCGTGGCGACTGTCGCTAAGAAGTCCGTCGCAAACTTCAAAATCCGTGAGGGCATGAAGATCGGCGCAAAGGTCACTCTTCGCGGCGAGAGAATGTACGAGTTTATCGACAGACTGTTCAACTTCGCGCTTCCTCGCGTCCGCGATTTCAAGGGTATCAACCCCAACGCCTTCGACGGCAGAGGCAACTACGCTCTCGGCCTCAAGGAGCAGCTGATATTCCCTGAAATCGAGTACGACAAGGTCGACAAGATCCGCGGTATGGATATTTGCTTCGTCACTACCGCACGCACCGATGAAGAAGCCAAGGAGCTGCTCAAGCTGATGGGCGCTCCCTTCGCAAACTAAGAGGAGGGACACGGAAATGGCAAAAAAGTCAATGATACTCAAGCAGCAGAGACCTCAGAAGTACTCCACCCGTGAGTACAACCGCTGCAAGATCTGCGGCCGTCCCCACGCTTATATGCGCAAGTACGGTATCTGCCGTATATGCTTCCGTAACCTTGCCTACAAGGGCGAGATTCCGGGCGTAAAGAAAGCAAGCTGGTAAATACCCCTTACTATCGGAAGGAAACCGCAAGGTTTAACCACCGATATGCCGCCGGAAAAGCTCCGGCAGCAAGATAATAACTTGCATAAAGGAGAAAAAACAATGCAAATGTCAGATGTAATCGCCGATATGCTCACACGGATCAGAAACGCTAATGACGCTAAGCATCCCACTGTTGACATCCCGGCATCCAAAATGAAGGAATCCATTGCCAAGATTCTCGTTGCTGAGGGCTACGTTAAGAGCTATCAGATCATCGAGGACGGCAAGCAGGGAGCCATTCGCGTTACCCTTAAGTATCAGGCCGGCAAGCAGAAGGTCATTCGCGGTATCCGCCGCGTCTCCAAGCCCGGTCTGAGAGTTTACGCCGGCTACGAGGATATGCCCAAGGTCATGAACGGCCTCGGCGTTGCAATCGTTTCCACTTCCAAGGGTATCATGACCGACAAGCAGGCTCGCGCGCTGAAAATCGGCGGCGAAGTCCTTGCCTTCGTCTGGTAAGCGGGAGGTAAAAGGATATGTCAAGAATAGGTAGAATGCCTGTTGTTATCCCCGCCGGTGTTACCGTTACGCTGGATGACAACAATACCGTCACAGTCAAGGGTCCCCTGGGTACCCTTACTGAGAGCTTCAGCCACCGTATGACAATCAAGGTGGAGGGCAACGAGATTCTCGTCACCCGTCCTACCGACGATAAGGCTGATAAGAGCCTGCACGGACTGACCCGCGCGCTGATCCACAACATGGTGGTCGGCGTCACTGAGGGCTTCTCCAAGACTCTGGAGATAATCGGTGTAGGTTACAAGGTAGTGCTGCAGGGTCAGACCCTTCAGCTGTATCTCGGCTACTCGCTCGAGGCCAACGGCCAGCCGCAGGAAAAGTACTGCATCAAGGCTCCCGAGGGCATCAAGTTCGAGGTGCCGGATAAGATGGCAGTGCCCACGATCATTATCAAGGGTATTGATAAGCAGCTGGTCGGTCAGACCGCCGCGACCATCAGAAGCAAGAGACCTCCTGAGCCTTACCATGGCAAGGGCGTCAAGTATAACGATGAGGTCATTCGCCGTAAAGTCGGCAAGACCGGTAAGTAATTGAAAGGAGTGGAATGATATGGTTTCAAGAAAAGACAGCAATGCAGCTCGTCTCAAGAGACATAAGAGAGTAAGAGCTAAGATTTCGGGTACAGAAGCCCGTCCCCGCCTGTCTGTTTATCGCTCCAACGACCACATCAGTGCTCAGATCATTGATGACGTCAAGGGCATAACTCTTGCAAGCGCGTCCACCCACGAGGCTGGTTTTGAAGGCGCAACAGGCAACAAGGAAGCAGCAAAGCTCGTCGGCAAAAAGCTCGCCGAGAGAGCAATTGAAAAGGGTATCTCCGAAGTCGTTTTCGACCGCGGCGGCTATCTTTACCACGGACGTGTATCGGAACTGGCTGCAGGCGCTCGCGAGGGTGGCCTGAAGTTCTGAGTCGCAAGACTGAATTCCGGTTTGTACACTGTTCAAATCACAATTTTGAACAAATTTAAGGAGTAAAAAATGGCTTACAGCAGAAACAACAGACAGGACCGCGAGCCTCGTGCAAAAGAAGAGAACGAGCTTCGCGAGTCTATGGTTGCGCTGAACCGTGTATCAAAGACAGTCAAGGGCGGTCGTATCGCTCGCTTTGCAGCTATTATGGTTGTGGGCGACGGCAACGGTAACGTCGGCGTCGGACTCGGTAAGGCAGCAGAAGTCCCCGAAGCTATCCGCAAGGGTATCGAGGACGCAAAGAAAAACATGATCCACGTTTCCCTCAAGGGAACTACCATACCTCACGAGGTAACGGGTATCTACGGAGCCGGTAAGGTTCTCCTGAAGCCCGCTGCCCCCGGTACCGGTATCATCGCCGGCGGCAAGGTGAGAGCTATTCTCGAGCTGGCCGGTATCAAGAATATACGTGCAAAGTGCCTGCGTTCCAACAACCCGACCAACGTTGTCAAGGCTACGATGGAAGGTCTGAAGGCACTCCGTACCGCTGATGAGGTTGCAAAGATCCGCGACATCAGCGTTGAACAGGTTAAAGGCTGAGGAGGGGTTTGAAATGAAAAAGGTTACACTTGTCAAGAGCCTCATCCGTGCTAAGGCAGATCAGCTCGCAACTGCTCATTCGCTGGGCCTGAGAAAGATCGGTGACAGCATTGTTTGCAAGGACGACGCAGTTCTTGCAGGCAAGGTGCGCGTTATCGCTCATCTCGTCAAGGTCGAAAACGTATAAAGGAGGCAGTACAATGAAGCTCCATGAGTTATCTCCCGCTGCCGGCTCCACCACCCCTGTTTACCGCAAGGGCAGAGGCGTAGGCTCCGGTAACGGAAAAACAGCAGGCAAGGGCCACAAGGGTCAGAATGCCAGAGCCGGCGGCGGCGTCCGTCCCGGTTTTGAGGGCGGTCAGCTCCCGCTTTACCGTAAGCTTCCTAAGAGAGGCTTCCACAACAAGTTTGCTACAAAGTACGCAATAGTCAACGTGTCCGAGCTCAATTCTTTTGAGGACGGTGCGGTGATCGACTTGAACGCACTGCTCGAGAAGAAGATTGTCCGCAAGGAATTTGACGGACTGAAGGTGCTCGGCAACGGAGACCTCACCAAAAAGGTAACTGTTAAGGCAACCGTTTTTTCCGCAAGTGCTAAGGAGAAGATAGAAGCAGCAGGTGGAAAGACCGAGGAGGTATAAGGATGTTTCAGACTATAAAGAACGCTTGGAATGTTCCTGAGCTTCGCAAGAAGCTGCTCTTTACTCTTCTTATCATTCTCCTGTATCGCCTTGGCGCGTCTATCCCGGTTCCGTATGTGAGCGCGGATGTGCTCAATTCGTTCAACCAGTACGCAGCAGGCTCCATCTTCCAGTTCATGAATATACTGTCCGGTGACGCTTTCGGTAAGGCAACGCTGTTTGCACTTTCCGTCTCGCCCTACATCACCGCATCGATAGTTATTCAGCTTCTGACCGTCGCTATCCCGGCCCTCGAGAGAATGGCCAAGGACGAGGACGGCAAGAAGAAAATTGCCCGTTACACCCGTTGGTGCACCGTAATCCTGGGCCTTATTACGGCTTACGGCTATGCTATGTACCTCAGAAGCTACAACATGCTGGCCTTTGACAAGAGCGACAGTGGTAGATTCTTCAAGTATGCCATCATCATCGCTTGCTTCTGCGCCGGCGCTTCACTTATCATGTGGCTGGCTGAGAAGATTAACGAGTTCGGCATCGGTAACGGTATTTCCATCATTCTGTTTGCCAACATCATCGCAAGACTGCCTGCTCTTTGCAACTCGCTGTTCGGCATGATGTTTGACAACGGTAAATTCAAGTGGACAGGACTGATTCTCGTCATTGTTTCGCTGGCTATCACGCTCGCAGCCGTGCTGCTGGTTGTGTGGTTCACCAACAGTGAGAGAAGAATCCCGATCCAGTACGCAAAGAGAGTTGTCGGCCGCAAGATGTACGGTGGCCAGTCCTCCAATCTGCCCCTCAAGCTCAACATGACAGGCGTTATGCCCATCATCTTTGCGAACTCCATCGTTGCTATCCCTGCAACCATCGCGGCGTTCTTCCCGAACACCAAGTGGCTCCAGGCGGTAACCAACAACTTCAATTATTACACCTGGCCCTACCTTGTGGTGTTCCTCGTGCTGATAATTGCGTTCTCGTACTTCTACACCTTGATTTCCTTCAATCCCGTAGAGGTTGCGAACAACATTCAGGACAACGGCGGCGCTATCCCCGGTATTCGTCCCGGCAAGCCCACTGCCCTGTATATTCAGAAGATACTCAACCGTGTCACTCTGATAGGCGGTGTGTTCCTTTGCGTTATCGCGGGCGTTCCGATGCTCATCTCCGTTGTCGACTACGCGATCCATGACGGTACGCTGACGTTTGCAGGTCTTGCGTTCGGCGGCTCGTCTCTGCTGATCGTGGTAGGCGTTGCGCTTGAGACTGTCCACGAGCTCGAGGCACAGCTCACAATGCGTAACTACAAAGGCTTCCTTGACTGATAACAGCTAACCGGAGGAAAAGTATGAATTTGATTTTAATGGGAGCCCCTGGCGCCGGGAAAGGCACGCAGGCCGAGATCATTTCAAAAAAATTCCAAATTCCGACCATTTCTACGGGCGAGATCCTCAGAGCCTCCATCAAGGCGGGCACCGAGCTTGGCAAGAAGGCAAAGTCCTTCATTGACAAGGGTGATCTCGTGCCCGATGAGGTTGTTATCGGTATCATTAAGGAGCATCTCTCGTCAGATGCTTGCAAAAACGGGTTCATACTTGACGGCTTCCCTCGCTCGGTAGCTCAGGCGCAGGTGCTCGAGGACCTTGGTGTCCACATCGACGCTGTGCTCGCAATCGAGGTCGAGGATGAGAAGATAATCGCGCGCATGGGCGGACGCAGAGTCTGCCCGACGTGCGGTTCATCCTATCACGTCAGCTACAACCCGCCTGCTGTCGATGACGTTTGTGACAAATGCTCGGCTGACCTCATTATCCGTAGTGACGACAACGCCGAGACCGTTAAGAACAGACTTGACACCTACCACAGACAGACAGAACCGCTCAAGGAGTTCTACGCTAAGAGAGGCCTTCTGAAGGTGGTCGAGGGGCAGGAGGAGCTGGCCGATACAACCCGGCTGGTGACCGAAGCTCTGTCAAATCTTTGAGGCGGAACATGATCCAGATCAAGAATTCAGAACAGTTAGCGCTGATGAAGGAAGCAGGACGCATAACGGGTGAGGCTCTGGTCTTCATCCGGGACTACGTCCGCGAGGGCGTGAGCACCTACGAGCTCGATAAACTGATTCGTCACTTTATCGAAAAGAACGGTGCGCGTCCCTCCTTCCTGAATTATGCCGGGTTCCCGGCGTCGGCCTGCATAAGCATAAACGATGAGGTCATTCACGGTATTCCTTCGAAGAGGAGAATACTTCATGAGGGCGACATCGTCAAGGTCGATGTTGGCGCCTATTACCGTGGTTTCCACGGTGACGCGGCAAGAACGATACCGGTCGGAAAAGTCAGCGAGGAGGCGGAACGGCTCATTGCGGTGACCCGTCAGAGCTTCTTCGAGGGCGCGACGGCTGCCCGTCCCGGTATGCGTATCGGCGACATCGGAAGCGCGGTTCAGAAATATGCCGAGAGCTTCGGCTTTTCGGTGGTGCGGCCGTACGTCGGCCACGGAGTCGGGCACGAGCTGCATGAGCAGCCCGACGTCCCCAACTACGGCACCGCCGGACACGGCGTCAGATTGTGCAGCGGCATGACCATAGCGATAGAGCCTATGATAAATGCCGGTGTCAAGGAGGTCAAGGATCTCCCCGACGGCTGGACAGTCAAAACCGCGGACGGAAAGCTCTCCGCACATTATGAGAACACGGTGGCAATCCTGCCGGACGGACCGAGAATACTAACACTGATTGACAAAGATTGGTGAATAAAATCTGTCACACGCGAAGAGAATAGCAGGGAGGGATTATTCTGGCAAAAGATGACGTAATTGAGTTTGAAGGCGTTGTGCTTGAGGCACTGCCCAACGCAACCTTCAAGGTCAAGCTCCCGAATGGGCACATAGTCATGGCTCACATATCCGGGAAGCTGAGAATGAACTATATTCGCATACTGCCCGGCGATAAAGTAACTGTTGAGGTCTCCGTTTACGACCTCACCAAGGGCAGGATAACGTGGAGAGCCAAGTGATTGGCGCCACACGCTAAAACATTATGAAAGGAATGGTATAATACAATGAAGGTAAAGCCATCCGTAAAAAAGATCTGCGAGAAGTGCAAGATTATCAAGAGAAAAGGCCGCGTAATGGTCATCTGTGAGAATCCCAAGCACAAGCAGAGACAGGGTTGAACCCTATAAATCTACCGAATTTGAGAGGTGTAAAACAGAATGGCTCGTATAGCAGGCGTTGATATTCCGAATCAGAAACGCGTCGAGATAGCCCTTACCTACATCTACGGTATAGGCCGCAAGAGCGCTAACGACATCCTCGCCAAGACCGGTATCAATCCCGATACCCGTGCGAAGGATCTGACGGAAGAAGAAGTTGCAAAGCTTCGTGATGAGATCGAATCTCATTATCATGTTGAAGGCGATCTTCGCCGGGACGTGGCACTGAACATCAAGCGTTTGGTCGAGATAAACTGCTACCGCGGCATCCGTCACAGAAAGGGACTGCCGGTAAGAGGTCAGAGAACAAAGACCAATGCGAGAACCAGAAAAGGTCCCGCTAAGACAATCGCTAACAAGAAGAAGAGTAGTTAAAGGAGTGGCATAAAGATGGCTAATGTTGGAAAGAAGGTAGTCAAGAGACGCCGCGAAAAGAAGAACATACCCGAAGGGCAGGTTCACATTCGCGCAACCTTCAATAACACTATCGTCACCATAACCGATAAGGACGGAAACGCAATTTCCTGGGCATCGGCTGGTGAGCTTGGCTTCAAAGGCTCCAGAAAGTCCACACCGTTTGCCGCGCAGATGGCATCTGAAACCGCTGCTAAGGCTGCTATTGAACATGGACTTAAGTCTGTTGAGGTTTATGTTAGAGGTCCCGGATCGGGACGTGAATCCGCAATCCGTGCGCTTGAGACCGTTGGTCTCCAGATCACAATGATCAAGGACGTGACGCCCATTCCTCACAATGGTTGCAGACCGCCTAAGCGCCGTCGCGTTTAATTCAATAGGGGGTATAAAGTAAAATGGCAAGATATACCGGACCTGTATGCAAGATCTGCCGCAGAGAAGGCACAAAGCTCTTCCTTAAGGGCGATCGCTGCACTACAAAGTGCGCACTTGACACCAAGAGAGGTTCCAAGGCGCCCGGACAGCATGGCGCTGCCGTCAAGAAGCAGAGAGAATACGGAATGCAGCTTCGTGAGAAGCAGAAGACCAAGCGCTACTACGGCGTTATGGAGAAGCAGTTCGCAAACTACTTCGATGAGGCCGACAGAAAAGAGGGCATGACCGGTGAAAACCTGCTGCTCCTGCTCGAGCGCAGATTCGACAACGTGATTTACAGAGTCGGTCTGGCAAGCAGCCGCAAGGAAGCACGTCAGCTCATTATCCACGGCCACTTCAAGATCAACGACAAGAAGGTCGACATTCCTTCCGTTATTCTTAAGGCTGGCGACGTTATTTCCATTACCGACAGCTTCAAGGCTTCCAAGAAGTTCACCGGTACCAAGAAGACCGTTGACGACAAGGAAGTTGTGAACGCCGGTCTGGCAGACAGTTTCGGCGGCAAGTCCATTCCGAAGTGGCTGACTGTCGACAAGGAAAAGGCAACCGCTAAGGTCATCGCTCTTCCTGCAAGAGACGACATCGATATCGATTTCAACGAGCAGCTCATCGTCGAGTTGTATTCCAAGTAATATCCGTTCCCGGCATCTCCGTGATGTGCCTGTGGGTCATTACGGAATTGCTTTTGGATCGGAAGCGGTACCCCATTATTAAAACAGGAGGATTTATTTGGAATGATTGAGATAGAAAAGCCCAATATCACCACGGTCAACCTCAGTGAGGACGGAAGAAGCGGTAAGTTCATCGTAGAGCCGCTGGAGCGGGGCTACGGCATTACCCTCGGTAATTCGCTGCGCAGAATCCTGCTCAGCTCACTTCCCGGCGTCGCCGTTACGAGCGTGAAGATAGACGGCGTTCTCCATGAGTTTTCCACGATCCCCGGTGTCAAGGAGGATGTCACAGAGATTATCCTCAACATCAAAGGCATCACCGCCAAGCTGCATACCAACTCTCCGAAGACTGTCATTCTTGACGTCACCGGCGAGCGCGACATCACAGCAGGCGACATTAAGCATGATTCCGACATAGAGATCCTCAACCCCACCCATCACATCGCAACGATAGGTGAGAACGAGAGACTTTATATGGAGCTTACCTTTGACCACGGACGCGGTTATGTGTCCCAAGAGCGCAACAAGCAGATCCACAGCGCACAGCTTGGCCCGACTGTCAGCGCACCTATCGGAACTATATACACCGATTCCATTTATACACCGGTATACAATGTCAGCTACACGGTTGAGAACACCCGTGTCGGCAACATCACAGACCTGGATAAGCTCACACTTGAAGTTTTGACTAACGGAACGATAACTGCCAAGGAAGCGATTTCACTCGGAGCCAAGATTCTCAACGAGCATCTCAACTTGTTTGTGGATTTGTCCGATGAAGCAAAGAAGGCAGAGATAATGGTTGAAAGAGAAGAAACCGTCAAAGAGAAAGTTCTTGAGATGACCATTGAGGAGCTTGACCTGTCGGTTCGCAGCTTCAACTGTCTGAAGCGCGCCGGCATTGACACGGTGGGAGATCTGACCAGCCGTACCGAGGAGGACATGATAAAGGTTCGTAACCTCGGAAAGAAATCGCTTGAAGAAGTTATTCAGAAACTACATTCACTCGGCCTCGACCTCAAAAAGGAAGAGGAATGACCGGGAATTATTGCTCAGAATAAGTACAGCAAAAGGAGGGAATAAAAATGCCCGGAACCAGAAAACTCGGCAGAACAACGTCTCAGAGACAGGCGATGCTCCGCGGGCTTGTTACTTATCTGCTTGAAAACGGACAGGTCGAGACCACCGTTACAAGAGCTAAGGAAGTTCGTTCTATTGCCGAAAAGATGATTACTCTCGGGAAGAAGAATACTCTGGCTAACCACCGCGCTGCTATGGCGTATATCACCAAAGAGAGCGTTGTTACCAAGCTCTTCTCTGAGATTTCTCCCAAGTATGCCGACAGAAACGGCGGATACACTCAGATCTTCAAGATCGGTCCCCGCAAGGGTGACGGCGCCGAAATGGCCATCATCCGTCTCGTCGACGACAACTGATAAAAACCGAGCCGCTGCCTCTGGCAGCGGCTCTTTTTTGCTTTTGTCGTTATTTTGTAATGTCCTTTAGCGCGTTCCAGAGCGCGTCGAGGTCGGAGAGCGTGTTGTAAATGCCGAAGCTGACGCGCACCGCGCCGTGCTTGGGCGTGCCGAGTGTCCGGTGCGCGAGCGGCGCGCAGTGAAAACCGCTGCGCACACATATGCCGCGCCTGTCCAGTTGTCGTCCGACTTTGTCCGACGGCATATCTCCGACGTTGAACAGGAGAACCGAGCCCACGTGCTCCGGCGCGTAGACCCGCACGCCGGGGAGCCCGGACAGACGGTCAAGCAGGGCGGTGTACAGCGCGGCCTCGTGCGCGCGGATGTTATCGAGGCCAATCTGCTCGACTGTCCGTATGCCCTGCGTCAGCCCCGCGACGGCAGGGAGGGGAAGTGTGCCCGATTCGTAGCGTTCGGGCGGGTTTTCGGGCATTTCACCCTCGAGCGAGTTTATGCCGTTGCCGCCCTCGGTCAGTGTGTCGAGCGTGAGTCCGTCGCGCAGTGCGAGAACGCCGCAGCCGGGCGGGCCGAGCAGTCCCTTGTGTCCCGGCGCGCATATGACATCAACGCCGGAGGCGGTCATGTCAAGCGGAAGGTGCCCCGCCGACTGGGCGGCGTCGAGCACGAACAGCAGCCCGTGACGATGGCAGAAGGCGGCGATGTCGTCCACCGGCAGCTGCGCCGAGCAGATGTTGGACGAGTGCAGGCAGACGACCATCCGCGTATCAGGACGCAGAAGCCGGGCTATCGAGGCGCATATGCGCACGCTGCTGCGCCGTTCGTCCCCTGCGAACGAACGGAAAACATCATATTCGATTCCCCCCTGCTCGGCCAGCCGAAAGACCGGCCGCCAGACGGAGTTGTGCTCCAGGTCGCTGATTATGACGTGGTCGCCGGGGCGGAGCAGTCCCTTGATTGCCATGTTGAGCGAGTGGGTGGTGTTCAGCGTGAAAATCACATTTTCCGGCGAGGGGACGCCGAGCAGCCTCGCCAGACTCTCACGGCAGCCAAAGACCGCAGTCGCGGCCGCCATGGAAAGCGCATGCGCCCCGCGGCCGGGATTGCCGCAGTATTGGCGCATGCATTTGTTTACCTCGTCGCAGACCGGACGGGGCTTCGGAAAGCTGGTGGCGGCGTTATCAAGATATATCACATTCAGCCGCCCCCTGCCAGATAACGGGAGACCTTGATCCCGGCAGTGTCCAGCGTGTATTGCACGTTTGAAGTCTGAACACAGTCAAATTCGACGCCGTACGCACAGCCCTTGCGGGTGACGGATGAGTCGAGCTTGACAACGGTGGAGCGTATAGAAGCTCTCAGAAGTGCTTTCTGTGCCTTGAGAGCGGTTGTCATGGAGCCGATAACGGCGGTGCAGTCGCTCATTTTCAGCCTCCTTTCATTGTTGATCGGTGGCGGCCGGCCGGACGAACGTCCGGCGCGGCGCGCTGTTACACTTCTAATGTCAATATATGACGTGAGTCGTCGATTTGTGTATACTCCGGGCGCGTCTGTCACGTTTGGCGTTCCGCATTACGGATAGTGCCAGCGCGCAGATGAATATCACCAGCACGACCGCACCGATAGGGCGTATCACCGCGGGACTTATCACAACGGTGGCGCTGTCGTCCTGCGGCATGAAGAGGCAGGGGAAAAGCGCGTAGAGCCCGGCGATGATAAGCGCGTTGAGCGTCCCCTGACACATCTTTGCGACAAAGTAGCCCCGGAAGCAGAGTCCGCGCCCACGGCAGAGCGACATTATCTGAAAATGCACCGACAGCCCCGACCAGCCGATGATGAAGGCCGTCAGGCAGACGCCGAGCGGCCCTGTCCCGAGCGCGGCGGACGCGCTGACGCCACCCGACAGCTCGACCGCACCGTAAAGAAGCGCGCCGAGCGCCGCCGGACAGCCGAGCTGCGTGACGAGCCGCCCGAGACAGCCCATAATTGCCGAGAAAAAGACGACGTAGGCGCAGACAGTCAGCATTCCCGTCGCGGCGTCGGAGACGGCGCCGGTGAAGCTGTCAAGCCCCGGCACGGGCGGCCGCTCCGGTCTCGATGCGACCGGGCCTCTGTCGACGCGGCCGAAAATAATCCGCGCTCCGACGCCGAGAAGCAGCGCGCTTGAGAGCGTCACGAGGTAGAAAGCAAGCCCGGCGCGGCGGTTGGCGTAAAGCGACACGCCGACGGCGCTGATGAGAAACGCAGAGCTTGGGTTGTTGCAGAAGCACATCAGGCGCTCGGCCTCGCGCCGCGAGATGTGCCCGGCGTCAAGCAGCGCCACGACGGTCCGCGCGCCGATGGGGAAGCCGCAGACCGCCCCCATGAACAGCGCGCATGCCGACGCGCCGGATACGCCGAACAGCCGCCGCACGGGTCTCTCGCAGGCGCGTCCTATCATCTCGCCGAGGCCGACGGACACCATCAGCCCCGAGATCACCATGAACGGAAACAGCGACGGTATGACCGTCCGGACGCAGAGCAGCAGCCCCGCGCTCATGTATTCGATGGCGTAATCCGAGTAGTAAAGCGTGAGCGCGAGACAGCCCCCGCAGATAAAGCAAAATACCAGCTGACCCGGCGAGTGACGGCGGATATGTGTCATTATGTTAAAGCCTCCGGCATAAAATATAGGGATACATCACCACATTATATTCTCCGGAGGTAAGGTGCTATGAGTAAAAAGAATCAGGACGAAGGCGTACAGCCCGGTTTTTTGGAACGGCTGTACAGCCGTCTTGATATTCCGCCGGATGTCGTGAGCGGTATTTTTGTGGAGATGCGCGGGCGGACGAACGTCGTCGTTCACGGGTGTCGGGAGATACTGCTCTACACCCCGGAGGAGGTCAGACTGCGCCTGCGCGGCTGTGCGGTATGTGTGCGCGGCGAGGGGCTGTACTGCACGGCCTATCACACGGGAACGGCCGACATAGGCGGACGTATTGACTCGGTCAGCTTTGCGGAGGAGGATGGGAAATGCTGAAATATACGCTGTTCGGCGGATGCGAGCTGTCTGCGCACATCTGCCACACCGAGACCATTATGAATATGTGTATGCACCACCGGTTGGTCTACGACGGGCTGAAACTCGACCGCAAGGCTGACCGCGTCCGCTTTGTCTGCACGCCCTACACGGCGGGACTCATCACGCAGCTCTGCCGCGGCGTTGGCATACGCGTCACCAGCGACCGCCGCTTCGGCCTGCCGCACCTGCTTTACAGATACCGTCGGCGTTACGGAATCGCCGTCGGCGCGGTGCTGGCGATAGCGCTTGTGATACTGTCGGGGCAGTACATATGGGACGTGCGCGTCAGTGGCAACACGGCGCTCGGCGAGGAGGAAATCGCGGCGGCGCTCGCCGAGCAGGGGCTGTATATCGGCTGCCGCAAGGCTGTGCTTGACGTCGACTCGGTGGAAAACCGGTTGCTGATAAACAGCCGGGAGCTGAGCTGGGTAGCGGTCAATATTTCGGGCAGCGTGGCGTCCGTCGAGGTACGGGAGCGGCTGCCGGAGCCCGTCCCCGAGCCGACAACGCCCGCAAATCTCGTGGCACTGCGCGACGGAAGAGTGGAGCAGGTCGAGGCGTATGACGGGCAGGTCGTGGTGAGGGCGGGGCAGTACGTCAGCCGCGGCGAGCTGCTTGTCAGCGGGCTTGTTGACAGCGCGAGCGTCGGCTGGCGCTACATTCGGGCGCGCGGAGCTGTCTTTGCGCGGACGGTGCGCGAGATACACATCGAGATTCCCATGGACTACGAGGAAAAATGCTATACCGGCAAGGTCATGTGTGAAAAAAGCCTGATTTTTTTCGGGAAACGAATAAAACTTTACAAAAACACTGGATTTTCAGGGGTAACATATGATACAATATGTAATGTGGATAGGTGTTGCCTTTTTGGGGGTGAGCGGCTGCCGCTGTGGCTCGACAACACCGAATACCGCCCCTACACACTCGAGCCGAGGCGGTATAGCAACGAGCAGGCAATGGAGCTTGCCTACGCGGTGCTCGCCGACGAACTCGCGGCGCTGAGCGCCAATGGCGCCACATTTTTACGCAAGGATATAATATGTCAGCCGGGCGAGTCGGTCTACATGCTCGACTGCACGCTGACGCTGATAGAAAATATAGCCGGGACGGTTGAATTTCAGGTCTCGGAGTAGAGGAGAAAAATGAAAGCTGAAACTGTATACATTTCGAACAGCGAGCTGACCTCGCGCGTTTTCGGCTGTTTTGACGAGAACATCAGAGCCATCGAAAAGGAATTCGGGGTCGAGATACAGACGCATCCTTCCGAGGACGGCGACGCCGTGGTGGTCAGCGGCAGCGGCGAGGGCGTGCACATGGCTGCGACGGTCGTGACGTTTTTGCGTCAGATGGCCGAGTATGAGGAGACCATTTCCGAGCAGTCGGTCAGGTACGTGATCGACAGCGTGCGCGACGGCAACGAGGAGGAGCTGTCGGCGCTAGGCGACGACTGCCTGTGTGTGACGACCAAGGGCCGTCCCATCAAGGCTAAGACCATGGGGCAGAAGCAGTACGTCGACAAAATCAAAAAGAACACCATAACCTTCGGTATAGGCCCCGCGGGCACCGGAAAGACGTTCCTGGCGGTCGCTATGGGCGTCAAGGCGCTGCGCGACAAGCAGGTCAGCCGCATTATACTTACGCGCCCTGCCATCGAGGCGGGCGAGAAGTTAGGCTACCTGCCCGGCGACCTGCAAAGCAAGATAGACCCCTACCTCCGCCCGCTTTACGACGCGCTGTACGAGATGATAGGCCCCGAGAACTACGCGCGCCAGCTCGAGAAGCAGACCATCGAGATAGCGCCGCTGGCCTACATGCGCGGCCGGACGCTGGACGACTCCTTCATCATCCTCGACGAGGCGCAGAACGCCACGCCGGAGCAGATGAAAATGTTCCTGACGCGCCTCGGGTTCAATTCCAAGGCCGTCATCACGGGCGACCTGACGCAGACCGACCTGCCGAGAGGGCAGAAGAGCGGACTCGGTCAGGTGGTCAAAATACTCGATAATATCGAGGATATTGCGATACACCGCTTTACCGAGCGCGATGTCGTGCGCCACAAGCTGGTGCAGAAGATAATACTCGCATACGAAAAATTCGAAAAGGAGCAGGCGCGCTGGCAGGACAAGCCGGCGAGACCCGACACGCGCTACCACCGCCTGAAAAAAGAGAACAAATAATGAAGCTACGCATTTATTTCGACAACATACAGTCAAAGCGGCCGGTCGGCTATCAGCTGAAGCTGCTCATGCGCCGCGCAATCGAGGCGACGCTCGAATATGAGGGCGTAGGTCGCGACGTCGAGGTGTCGCTGACGTTCGCTGACGACGAGTCCATCCACCGCTTAAACCTCGAATACCGCGGCATCGACCGCCCGACCGACGTGCTGTCCTTCCCGCTCGAGGAGAACGCTGAGGAGCAGACCGACCGCGGCCTGCTGGTGCTCGGCGACATAGTCATCTCGCTTGAGCGCGCGGCGGCGCAGGCGGAGGAGTTCGGTCACAGCTATGAGCGCGAGGTCGCCTTCCTCTGCATACACTCAATGCTCCACCTGCTGGGCTACGATCACGAGCTCGGCGAGACTGAGGACGCCGACATGAGGCGGCGTCAGCACGAAATAATTGATTCTATCGGATTAGGAATAAAGGAATAATGAAAAAAACAGGATTTATAGCTATCGTCGGCCGTCCGAACGTGGGCAAGTCGACGCTTATGAACAAAATACTCGGCGAGAAGGTCGCGATAGTCTCCAACAAGCCGCAGACCACGCGCAACCGCATTATCGGTATACATACTGTGGGAGAGTCGCAGTTTGTCTTTCTCGATACGCCGGGCATTCACACGCCCAAGGATCGCCTCGGCGACTATATGGTCAAGGCGGCGGACGACACCATGCGCGAGGCGGACGCCGTCGTGCTTGTGGTCGACCCCGGCAAGCCGGTCTCGAACGTCGAGCGCAACGTCATTGACTACATCAAGGAGTCGGGCTGCGGCTCGGTACTCGTGCTCAATAAGACCGACCTCTACCGCCGCGAGCAGATCGCCGAAACTATTATGGCATACTCTGCGCTGCATGATTTCGACGCCGTCGTGCCTACCTGCGCCCGCAACGGCGACAAGGTGGACGAGCTGCTCGACGAATGCGCGAAGTTCCTCACGGAATCCGAGTGGTTTTTCCCGGGCGACATGGTCACGGACCAGCCCGAGCGGCAGATTGCGGCCGAGATAATCCGCGAGAAGCTATTGCGCACGCTCAACAAGGAGGTTCCGCACGGAATCGCCGTCGTCATTGAGGAATTCAAGGAATCCGACGGACTTATCAGCATACGCGCCGAGATTTTCTGCGAAAAGGAGTCGCACAAGCGGATTATCGTCGGAAAGGGCGGCGCAGGGCTCAAAATGGTCGGAACCTACGCACGTCAGGATCTCGAGCGGCTGTTCGGCACGCGCGTTTACCTCAATCTCTGGGTCAAGGTCAAGGAAAACTGGCGCGATAGCCTCCAGACTGTCGCAAACTTCGGCTACAAGCAGGAGTGAGGCCGCGTCGGGAGGAGCTTTGACGTGGTTTTTACAACGGATGCGCTGGTGCTGCGCACGGTCGACACCGGCGAGCATGACCGCCTCGCGATACTTCTGACGCCGGAGAACGGCCAGATAACGGTGCTCGCCAAGGGCGCACGGTCGCAGAAAAGCCAGTACGCGGCGCTGACACAGCCGTTCGTCTACGGCAATTTCGAGATATACCGCAAGGGCGAGATGAACTGGCTGCGCGGCGGCTCGGTGACTGAATATTTTCCCGGCGTGCGTGAGGACATAGTCAAGCTGTCGCTGGCGGTCTACCTCGCAGACGTGGCGCAGGAGGTTACGGGTGAGTACGTGGCGGGCGTCGATATACTGCGCATGACACTCAACTCGCTCTACGCGCTGGCGCGCGACAAGGTGACGCCGCGTATAGTCAAGGCGGTTTACGAGTGGCGCACGGCGGGGTACGCCGGGTATATGCCCGACATGTCGCACTGCCGCGCCTGCCACGGCGAGATTACCGAGGGCATGTACCTCGACGTCATGAACGGTCGGCTTTTGTGCGGCGAGTGTCTGCGGCGCATGTCCGCGGCGGCCACGCGCGAGGCTGCACACGCGGCGCAGAAGGGAGCCGTTCAATCCGCTTACGACGACACGGCATACAACAACAATATACTTGTCCCGATGGGGCTCGGAGCGGTCGCCGCCGCGGGGTACGTGCTGCACGCACTGCCCGAGCGCGTCTACTCCTTCCGCATAAAGGACGCGCAGGACGAGGACGACTTCTGCCGCGCGGGTGAGACGTATCTGCTCAACCACCTCGAATGCGGCTTCGCCTCATTGGACTTCTACAAAACGATTACAAAATAAAGGATTATGAGCTTTTCTGAAAAAACACTTAAAACACTTGAATTTGATAAGATCCGCGCCATGCTCGCCGACTGCGCCCTGACAGACGGCGCGCGTGCCATGGCGATGGAGCTCGTTCCGAGTGAGTATGTGACGGTCGTGCTGCGCAATCAGCGCCACACGACGGACGCCGTGCGCCTGCTCGGCGTCAAGGGCACGCCCTCGTTTGGCATGGTTCAGGATATGAGCGGCATCTGCGACCGCGCGGGCAAAGGAGCCATGCTCACCGCGCGCGAGCTGCTTGACGCCGCCAACGTCCTGCGCACCTGCCGCGGCCTGCTCGATTACATACGCACCAACCGGACGTTCGAGACCTCGCTCGACGAGATTTTCGAGCGCCTCATCGCCAACCGTCCGCTTGAGGACAAAATCACGCGCTCCATTATTGCCGAGGACCTCATTGCCGACGAGGCGAGCGCCGAGCTCGCCAACATCCGCCGCAAGGAAAAAAGCCTCAACAACCGCATAAAGGACATACTGTCCAAGTACACGGGCGGGGCGTATTCGAAATATCTTCAGGAGAATATCGTCACACAACGCGGCGGGCGGTACGTTGTGCCGGTCAAGATTGAGTACCGCGGCGAGGTCAAGGGACTGGTGCACGATACCTCCGCCTCGGGCGCGACGCTGTTCGTCGAGCCCATCGCCGTTGTCGACGCGAACAACGAGCTGCGCGAGCTTGAGGCCGCGGAGCAGCACGAGATCGACAAGATTCTCTACACGCTGTCCGGCGAGGTGGCCGGGTGCGCCTCGGCGCTTCAGCTCGACTACCGGAACATCACCGAGCTTGCCTTCATTTTTGCCTGCGGCGAGCTGTCGTTCCGCATGAAGGGCGTTCAGCCGCAGATTTCAGGCGACCGCTCGCTTGAGCTTAAGCGCGCGCGGCACCCGCTTATCGACCGGGACAAGGTCGTCCCTATAAACGTCGCCATCGGGCACGGGCACGACACGCTTATCATCACCGGCCCCAACACCGGCGGTAAGACGGTCACGCTTAAGACGCTCGGACTGTTCTCGCTCATGACGCAGGCCGGTCTGCACATCCCTGCGGAGGAGCATTCGTCCGTCTGCATGTTCGACAACGTGCTGGCCGACATCGGCGACGAGCAGAGCATCGAGCAGTCGCTCTCGACGTTTTCGGCACACATGGTCAACATCGTGGCCATCATGGGACAGCTGACCGAGCGGTCGCTGGTGCTGTTCGACGAGCTGGGCGTCGGCACCGACCCTATCGAGGGCGCGGCTCTGGCGGTGGCAGTCATTGAGTCGGTGCGTGAGAAGGGCGCAATATGCGCCGCGACGACACACTACGCCGAGCTAAAGGCCTACGCGCTCGAGACGCCGGGCGTCGAGAACGCCTCCTGCGAGTTCGACATCGAAACGTTGCGCCCGACCTACAAGCTGATTATCGGCACGCCGGGCAAGTCCAACGCGTTCGCCATATCCAAGCGGCTCGGACTGCCGCAGGAGATCATCGACCGCGCCGAGAAGACCGTCAGCACCGACAACAAGCGCTTCGAGGACGTCATTGAGAAGCTGGAGGCCAGCCGAATCGCCATGGAGCGCGACCGCGAGGAGGCGGCGCGTATGCGCGAGGAGTACGAAAAGTTCAAGGCTGAGGCCGAGAAAACCATAAATGACAAGCTGTCGCGCGCCGAGCGCGAGTACGAAAAGTCGCAGGCCAAGGCCGTCGCGATGGTCGAAAGCGCCAAGGCGTCGGCCGACTTCGTGCTCTCGCAGCTCGAGCGTGCCAAGCGCGCCAAGGACAGTGAGCGCGCCGGTGAGGAGCTTGACCGCGCCCGCCGCGAGATACGCTCGCACCTGCGCGCCAACGAGGACAAGTTCAACCCGGTCGAGAAGGCCGAGGACGACGGATACGTCCTGCCGCGGCCGCTAAAGAAGGGCGACCAGGTCTATCTGCGCAACATCGGCACTGTCGCGACGGTGCTGAGCCTGCCGGACAAGTCCGGAACGCTCACCGTCCAGGCGGGCGCGGCGCGGACAAAGACCAATGTCTCCAACCTCAAGCTTGTCGACGCCAACGAGACCATTGTCACCGACCGCGAAAACAGACGCGTGCCGGCGTCGGAGTACAAGCCGATGCAGATAAAGAATTTCAGCCCCGAGATAGATTTGCGCGGCATGAACGGCGAGGAGGCGTGGTACGCTGTCGACAAATACATCGACGACGCGCAGCTCTGCGGCCTCAAAACCGTGCACCTCATTCACGGAAAGGGAACCGGTGCGCTTAAAAACGCGCTCTGGCAGTTCTTGCGCTCGGACAAGCGCGTCGCCTCATATCGCATCGGAAAATACGGCGAGGGCGACGGCGGAGTGACCGTGCTCGAGCTGAAATAAGCGGCAGCTATGCAAACGGAGTAAATCACATGAGCAATAAAAAATATCTTGCCATCGACCTCGGCGCGTCAAGCGGCCGCGGCATCGTCGGCGAATACGACGGCGGGCGGCTGACTCTGCGCGAGAACTGCCGCTTCCAAAACCAGCCCGTGAGACTGGTCGACCGACTTTATTGGGACATACTGCGCATTTTTCACGAGATAAAGCAGTCTATCCACCGCACCTCTCTTGACGACGACAAAATCTCAAGCCTCGGCATCGACACGTGGGGCGTCGACTACGCGCTGCTCGACAGCCACGGGCACATGATGTCCTCGCCCGTCCACTACCGCGACGCGCGCAACGCCGACATCGAGACATACGTTTGGGATAGAATGCCGTTTGAGCGCATTTACGGCGTCAGCGGCATACAGTCGCTGAGCTTCAACACGCTGTACCAGCTGTGCGCCGAGACGCGCGAGGACGCGCATCGGCTCGAGCGTGCGGACAGGCTGCTGTTCATTCCCGACCTGCTGAACTATTTCCTCACCGGACGCATGGCGTCCGAGTACACCATAATGTCGACCGGTGCGCTGCTTGACGCGCGCACGCGCGAGCTGTCCGACGAGCTGCTCGGCGGGCTCGGCATCCCGCGCTCGCTGTTTCCCGAAACGGTGCATCCGGGCAACCGGCTCGGCAGACTGCTGCCCGAGCTGCGCGAGGAGCTGGGCGTCGACACGACGGTGGTCAATGTCGCCTCTCACGACACTGCGAGCGCCGTCATTTCGGTGCCGAATACGTCGGGGGACATGCTGTATATCAGCAGCGGAACGTGGTCGCTCATGGGGACGGAGCTGCGCGCTCCCATCATAAACGACGCCAGCCGCCGCTCGAACTTCACCAACGAGGGCGGTGCCGACGGTACGATACGCTTCCTTAAGAACATAATGGGGCTCTGGATTCTTCAGGAGTCGCGCCGTCAATGGGCGCGCGAGGGACGCGAATACAGCTTCGCCGAGCTCGAGACGCAGGCGCGGGAGGCGGGGATGTTCGCCGCGTTAATCGACCCGGACGCGCCCGAGTTCGGCACGCCCGGCAACATGCCGGCCCGCGTCGCCGATTACTGCCGCCGCACCGGACAGCATGTGCCGGACAGCGTCGGCGAGATAGTGAGGTGCATTTACGAGAGCCTTGCGCTCAAATACAGATATGTTGCGTCGGGTGTCATGGAGCTGACCGGCGTGCGGCCGGGGGCTATCAACATAGTCGGCGGCGGCTCGAAGGACGGGCTGCTCAACCGGATGACAGCCGACGCCTGCGGGCTTGACGTCGTCGCAGGACCCGGCGAGGCCACGGCCATCGGCAATCTTGTCGTCCAGATGATGTCGGACGGCGAGCTCGGCAGCATAAATGAGGGGCGCGAGCTGGTGCTGCGTTCATTCGGGCCGACGCTCGTGCAGCCGCACGACACCGCTGTGTGGGACGCCGCCTACGAGCGCTTCCTCGGCATAACCGGACTTGCTTCAAAAGTCACCGCCGCCCGCGCGGCGTCGACTGATACGGCCGGAGAAGGGCAATAATAATAAAAAATGCCTGTCTCGTGACTATAAAATTAGAGCATTCTACAAAACCGGAAAATGAAAGACCTAAATAGTCGAAAAATCTTTTCAAAAAACGATAAGTATGCTATAATATATACAACTAAATATTATCGCCGATGACGGCACGGAGGGTTAAATGAACGATACACTTTGTGGAGAGCTCAGTGTTATTGCAATGAATGGATGCGAGCAGTTTGGCTCGCAGGTAGACTATTATCTTAAGGAGTGGCGCGGCAAAGGTGCTGACGAGACATTTTTTGTCAAGCACCAGTGCCCGAGATTCAGCTCCGGAGAGGCGAAAGGACTTATCGGTGAATCACTTCGCGGACATGACCTTTATATTATCTGTGATGTTTTCAATCACGGAGTGACATACCAGATGTACGGGCAGACGGTTCCCATGAGCCCCGACGATCATTACGCTGACCTTAAGCGTATCATCGCCGCCGCGGGAGGTAAGGCCCGCCGTGTATCGGTCATCATGCCCATGCTTTACGAGGGCAGACAGCACAAGCGCACCGGCCGTGAGTCGCTCGACTGCGCGCTTATGCTTCAGGAGCTGGAGGCTATGGGCGTTACCAACGTCATTACCTTCGACGCGCACGATTCGCGCATTCAGAACGCCGTCCCGCTCTGCGGATTTGACGACGTCCGTCCGACATACCAGATGATAAAGGCGCTGGTTCGCAACGTGCCCGACATCGTGGTCGACAAGGACTCCCTGGCCATCATTTCTCCCGATGAGGGCGCAATCGGACGCTGCATGTACTATTCCTCCGTGCTTGGAATAAACGTCGGTATGTTCTACAAGCGCCGCGACTACACCCGCGTCGTCAACGGACGCAACCCCATCGAGGCGCACGAGTACCTCGGCGGCGACCTCACCGGCAAGGACGTCATTATAGTTGACGATATTATTTCCTCCGGTGACTCGCTCATCGACGTCGCTATGCAGTTGAAGCAGAAGGGCGTAAAGCGTATATTCGCTTTCGTCACATTCGGCCTGTTTACCGATGGACTTGAGAAGTTCAACCGCGCCTACAACGAGGGGCTGTTCGACAAAATATTTACCACAAACCTTGTCTACCGCACACCTGAGCTGCTCTCCATGCCGTGGTATGTGGAGGTCAATATGTGCAAATACGTGTCGTACATAATCGACACGCTCAATCACGACTCGACAATAAGCAATCTGCTCGATCCTGTCCGCCGTATTCACAACCTTATCGACAAGCATAAGGCGGAGATGGAGGGAAGCCAGATTAAAATGAATTTCTGATGAATTCAGGAAAGGGGAAGAATTGTCAGACAAAAAGACAGAGGCAGTAAGCCCCAGGAAAAAAACCTCAATAGGCGGTCAGGCGCTTATCGAGGGCATAATGATGCGCGGCCCAAAGAAAACAACCATGGCCGTGCGCAATCCAGAGGGCGGTATAACGCTTGAGAGCTGGGAGACCGACAATTCGGTCAAGCCCAAGATATACCGCGCCCCGTTCATACGCGGAATATTCGGGTTTATTGATTCAATGAAGCTCGGCTATCGTTGCCTCATGCGTTCGGCGGAAATCGCCGGACTTGACGACGGCACGTGTTCGGATAAATCGGAAAAAGCAAAAAGCGATGTCACAATGAGCGAAACTGCGTCTGTAAACGGCGCAGAATGTGCCGCATGTGATGGCGCGACGGCTGGCACGTTGGGGCCCGACGCCACGGCGTCTGATGCTTCGGTGCTCGATGCTGCGGTGTCCGACACCGCAAAGCCCGCTGACACCGCCAAGTCTGCTGACGACTCGAGTGCGAAGGCCGACGCCAAGTCCGACAAAAAGGACGACAGCATCCAGCCCTGGATGATGAACCTGATAATGATTATATCGACAGTGCTCGGCGTCGTTCTGGCGCTGGTGCTGTTCAAGACGCTCCCCGAAGTGCTTTACAGTCTGCTGACGCGGCTGTTCCCGGTGCTCAAGGGCAGCGGCTACGGCTACTCGCTGCTGCGCGCGCTGTTTGTCGGTATCATCAAGATAGTGATACTCGTCTGCTACATGCTGGTCGTGTCGCTGATGAAGGACATCCGCCGCACGTTCATGTACCATGGCGCGGAGCACAAGTCGATAGCCTGCTACGAGAGCGGACTGGAGCTCACAGTCGACAATGTCAGAATACAGCGCCGCTTTCACCCGAGGTGCGGCACGTCGTTTCTGATACTGATGGTGCTGGTCGGAATCTTTTTGACTATGTTCATACCGGCACAGCTGGTTGAGAGCGGCGTGCTGAACGTCGTTCTGCGTACGCTTATCAGCATCGCGTTGCTCCCGCTCATGATGGGCATCGGCTACGAGCTTATCAAGCTGGCAGGCAAGTATAATAACGTCTTTACGCGCATTATCTCCGCTCCCGGCATGTGGTTGCAGCACATAACCACCCGCGAGCCGGACGACAGCATGATAGAATGCGCCATAGCCGCACTGAAGGATGTCATCCCCGGCGACGGCAGCGACGACTGGAACAATAAATAAGTCAACACCGCGCAATGTCCGAGTGGCGCGGTAAAGTCTGAAAAAACCGTTGCGTCCGAAGGACGCAACGGTTTTTTCGCTTTGAAGCTGTTGTTTTGACGAGAGGCTTTTTCGTTGGCCTTTTGCGGCTGTTCTTTCTGAAATTCTTCGCGTAGCAGCATCCCGCGGGCGTTTTACACGCCCGCTTTTTCGCGCTCACGGAGCATGCGGTGGGCTTCCTTGAGCACTATCTCGCGCTCTGAGAAGGGCTCCTTCGCACCGCCGATAAGCTGGTAGCTCTCGTGTCCCTTGCCTGCGAGCAGGAGGATGTCGCGGCTTTTGAGCAGGCTCATGGCGTAGCAGATGGCCTCCTTGCGGTCGGCGATTATCTTGTAATCGCAGCCGCCTGTGACAAAGCCTGCGGCGATGTCGCGGGCGATAGAGCAGGGATCCTCGCGGTCTGGGTTGTCGGCGGTGAGTATGCAGAAGTCGCTCAGCGCCGAGGCCGCGCGGCCAAGCTCAGCGCGCCGCATTTCGGTGCGCCCGCCGACCGAGCCGAACAAAGTAAATATCTTGCGGTGCGAGTAGCCGTGCAGGGCGTTGAGCACCGAGGTCATGCTGGCGCCGTTATGCGCGTAGTCGATGATGATGGTCGCGTAGGGAAGCGCAGGCACAAGCTCGAAGCGGCCGGGGACGGTTATGTCGCGCAGCAGCTTTACCATGTCGTCGACGCGGTCGGAGTAGACGCTGCAAACCGCCAGCGCCGCCAGCGCGTTCGAAACGCTGAATTCGCCCGGAAACTTTATCTCGGCCGGGCGGCAGACGCCGTTAGCCGTGTAATCGAAGCGCAACCCGAGCGTACTGCGCGTGCGGAACTTGGTGAGCGACGAGGCCGAGTGCATGGCGGGGCTTTTTATGCCGTACGTAACCACCTCGGCGGCACAGCCGCGGAGCATGTGCTCTGAGTAGGGAGTGTCGGCGTTTACGACGGCGTAGCGCGGCGAGAATTCCGAGAACAGCCGTGCCTTGCTGTCGCGGTAGTGCTCAAAGGTGGGGTGCTCGTAGCTGCTGATGTGGTCGGGGGAGAGGTTTGTAAAAACGCAGGTATCGAACTGCACGAACCGCACGCGCCCGAGATACAGCGCCTGAGAGGACACCTCGATAACGGCGTACTTCATTCCGGCGTCGATCATCTCGCGCAGGTAGCGCTGTATGTCGCAGCTCTCGGGCGTGGTGTTGACGGTCGTGTAGTTGAAGCTGCCGTAAATTACGCCGTTTGAGCCGATATATCCGGCTGGCAGGCCGATGCCGTCAAGAATGCCCTTGATCGTCATCGCAACGGTGGTCTTGCCCTTGGTTCCGGTCACACCGATGACGGTTATATCACTCGACGGCTGGCCGTAGAGCACGTCGGAGAGCCGCGCGAGCGCAAGGCGCGTGTCGTCTGTGTAGCAGATGTCGCAGTCGTCGGGCAAGCTGAGCGGCTCGACCGCCACGTAACAGCGGCAGCCGTTTTCGTAGGCGCGGTCGGCGTATATGTGGCCATCGGTGAGCAGGCCGCGGATGCAGACAAAGACGGAATCCGGCCCGGCGATTCTCGAGTCGCAGCAGATGTGAGTGATTTCGTAGCTGCTGTTTTGCTTGCCGAATTTGAGCTCTCCTGCCTTTAGCAGTGCGCTGAATTTCATGTTTGTGACCTCCGTACCGGTGATGCGTGCCTGCGTCGGCACAGTGATGGAAGAAGCGCGCACAGCTCGGCGCGGGTGCGAATTATATACTCGCTTTCGAAAATACCTGGGTTGTCTGACACGTATTTCTCAAATTGTGATGTGCACGGGATGAGCACCGTCCGCACCTCATGCGGTGGCGCGGCCATGTCAAGGACGGAGTGGAGAGTGTAATATTCATTTTGCGGCATAAGACAGCGCACAAAACGGTATCTTAAAAACAGCGTAAAGCCGAACGGGCGCTTCTCTGCGAAAAGCAGGGGAGCGGTGTCGCAGTCTCGGTTGAGCGCCCGAATGATTGACGTCGTGTCCGACGCAAGCCCCAGAAGAACCACGGTCGCGCCGTCGCTCAGCAGATGATCCATGCGTTACCTCACAATTTAAACAGTTACCTCACTATTATATCATATATCCGCCAAAAAATAAACCGTTTTGTGATTTTTTTGCCTATAACCTATTGCATTATAACATACAATTGAATATAATAAACACAACTGACCTCCGGAGGCTCGATTATGCGCAGAGAACTTATATATAAAACCTTTTCGAATATACCGACTCTCGAGACCGACCGCCTGATACTGCGGAAAATGCTCGTCCGCGACGCCGAGGATATGTTTGACTACGCCCGACGCGCCGACGTCACAAAGTACCTGACCTGGAGCCCGCATCCGAGCGCGGACTACACCCGCGAATACCTCGAATATGTCGCCACGCGCTATGCCGCCGGCGAGTTCTTCGACTGGGCGCTCGAGGAGCGCTCGAGCGGGCGCATGGTGGGCACCTGCGGCTTCACGCGCTTTGACTATCACGCTGACTGCGGGGAGGTGGGGTACGTGCTCAACCCCGCCGTCTGGGGACACGGCTACGCGACGGAGGCGCTGCGCACGGTTATGAAGTTCGGCTTTGAACAGCTGCGCCTGCACCGCATAGAGGCGCGCTATATCGACGGCAACAACGCCTCGCGGCACGTCATGGAGCGCGTCGGCATGACCTACGAGGGCACGCTGCGCGGCTCGATGCTTATCAAGCACGAGTATCGCGATATAGGAGTCTGCGCTATTGTAAAATAAACGCATCAAAAAATCTCCCCGGCGCACCGCGCCGGGGAGATTTCGTTTTATTTTCGCTTACTCAGCCTTCTTGTGGTTGAGCAGGACGTTTGTGAGTATGCCGAGGATGAGAGCGCAGGCGACGGAGGTGATGGTAATCTTACCGAAGTTGAGGACCATGCCGCCGACACCGGCAATCAGGATGACCGAGACGGTGAACAGGTTCTTGTTGTCGCCGAGGTCAACGCTCTGAATCATTTTAAGTCCGGATACAGCGATGAAGCCGTAGAGCGCGACGCAGACGCCGCCCATGACGCAGGGAGGAATGGTTGCGAGGAAGGTTACGAAGGGAGCTACGAAAGCGGCGAGCATTGCAAGTACCGCAGTGGCGAGGATGGTCACGACGGAGGCGTTGCCCGAGATTGCCACGCAGCCGACCGACTCACCGTAGGTGGTGTTGGGGCAGCCGCCGAAGAATGCGCCGACAGCCGAGCCGACACCGTCGCCGAGCAGCGTGCGGGAAAGTCCGGGATCCTCAAGCAGGTCGGACTCAATGATGGAGGAGAGGTTCTTGTGGTCGGCGATGTGCTCAGCGAACACAACGAACGCAACGGGAACGTACGCGACTGCGATTGTTGCTATGTAGGAGCCGTCAATATCGCCGAAGCCCTTGGCGGCCTCGATGAAGGTGAAGTCGGGAACCCACTGCATGTTCTGGAAGGCGGAGAAGTCGATAATCTTCATGGCGTCGATGGAAGCGGCGTTGCCGATGACGGTGAAGACAGTGGCCAGAGCGTAGCCGGAGAGTATACCGATTATGAAGGGAATCATCTTGAGCATTTTCTTGCTGTAGACCGAGCAGACCATGGTGACTGCCAGCGTGACAAGTCCGCAGAGGATGCAGAGGTAAACCGACGCGTCCTGCGCGGTGCTGGTGTAGGCCTGGGCGAGTGCGTGGCCGTTAATCTGGTTCACGGTAATCTCGTGAACAACGCTACCCTTCTGCAGGTCGCCGATTGCGTTTCCTGCGAGCGAGAGACCGATGATAGCGACTGTCGGGCCGATAACAACGGCGGGCATCAGCTTGTTGATCCAGTTGACACCGGCAACCTTGACAACTATCGCGATGACGACGTAGACAAGGCCTGCCATTGCGGCACCGATTATCAGACCGAGGTAACCGAGCGAGACGGTTGCGGCTCCGGCAAACGCGGTTGCCATGGATCCGAGGAAGGCGAAGGATGAACCTAAAAATACGGGGCTCTTGAACTTGGTGAACAGCAGGTAGACGATGGTGCCGACGCCCGCGCCGAACAGAGCGGCGGAGGCGGACATGCCGTTTCCTATGATCGCAGGTACAGCGATTGTGGCCGCCAGGATGGCGAGCAGCTGCTGGAGTGCGAACACGATGACCTGTCCGAACTTGGGTTTGTCTTTCACATTGTAAGTGAGCTTCATTTGCGTTTCCCCTTGTGATTTTATAATTTATCCTCGCCTCAGCGCGGATATTGACTCGGTTGACAGGCACAAAAAAACGCCTGTATAAATGGCTCACACTCATACGGCGATTTACAGTAAAACAGCTTGACTCGGGGTATTAAATTAGCCGTGCCTTACCTATACGCATCTGCCGTTATAGCGGAAGCCGGACTTACTGGAGACAGTATACCATATTTTTTGCGGCTTGTAAACCCCCCGAGGCAAATTCCATAACACAAAAAGTACTGATAATCGACCGTGATTTTTGTGCACTTTGTATCATACTGATATTTATCTCCGACCAAAAAGGAAAATTACCTGTTGACAAGCGGTGAATAAAAGTATATAATCTAACATGGGTTTTAATGATTATTCGACGAGGAGTCAAGGCATGAAACAGGATCTGCTGACTGTAATGGAGCAGGGAATGCCCTCTTTTTCAAAGGGACAGCGCCATATTGCAGCCTACATTATTGAAAATTACGAAAAGGCGGCGTACATGACCGCCGCAAAGCTGGGAGCGCTGTCGGGCGTCTCCGAGTCGACGGTGGTTCGCTTCGCCATTGAGCTGGGATTTGAGGGCTACCCCGAGATGCAGAAGGCACTCCAGGAGCTGGTTCGCACCAAGCTCACCAGCGTTCAGCGCATGGAGGTCACGGATACGCTTATAGGCAACTCCGATGTGCTGGACAAGGTTCTCACGTCGGATATAGACAAGATACGTCAGTCGCTCGATGAGATAGACCGGAGCGCTTTTTATACTGCCGTCGACCGCATAGCCGAGGCGAAAAACATCTATATTATAGGCGTCCGCTCGTCGTCGACGCTGGCGGGCTTTCTGAACTACAGCTTCCGCATGATATTCGACAACGTGAAGTTCATTCAGACGACCTCGGGCAGCGAGATGTTCGAGCAGATAATGCGCATCGGTCCCGGCGACGTTATGATCGCCATCAGCTTCCCGCGCTACTCCAAGCGTATCATCAACGCCGTCGAGTTTGCGCAGGCGCACGGTGCGGACGTCGTCGCGCTGACGGACAGCGCGCAGTCGCCCATCGCGGCTCACGCCGATCAGCTGCTGACGGCGTGCAGCGACATGGCGTCCTTCGTCGACTCGCTGGTCGCGCCGCTGAGCATTATCAACGCCATGATTGTGGCAGTCGGCCGTAAAAAGAAGGATGAGCTTACTGTCCGCCTGCATGACCTCGAGGCTATCTGGGACAGATATGATGTTTATGACAAAAACAATAATCAGTGATACGGTGCCTACGCCCGGGAACGGTGGGCGGCGCGTGGCCGTTATAGGCGGCGGCGCGGCGGGACTCGTCGCGGCGGCCGAGGCGGCCGAGATGGGCGCGCAGGTGACGCTGTTCGAAAAGAACCGTGTGCTCGGCTGCAAGCTGAGAATCACGGGCAAGGGTCGCTGCAACGTCACCAACGACTGCACGGTTCAGGACTTCATGGCGAACGTGCCGGGCAACCCGCGCTTTCTTTGGTCGGCGCTCAACCGCATGGCCCCGTCGGACACCATGGCCATGTTTGAGGCGCTCGGAGTGCCGCTCAAAACCGAACGCGGCGCCCGCGTTTTTCCCGTATCCGACAGGGCGTGGGACATCGCAGGCGCGCTTGTGACGCGTTGTCACAAGGCTGGCGTCGAGGTAATAGGCGAGGCGGTGACGGCGGTGAAGCTGTTGAACGGTGCGCCGTGCGACTTCAACTCGAATCACAAATTCGAAATAACCACAGCACAAAGCAAATACATTTTTGACTGCGTGATTATAGCGACCGGCGGGAAGTCATACCCCCGCACGGGTTCCGACGGCGACGGCTACCGCTTTGCCCGCGAGCTCGGGCACACGGTGACGCCGCTGTCGCCGTCGCTCGTGCCCATTGTCTGCCGTGGAAACGACTGCCGCGATATGCAGGGACTGTCGCTCAAAAACGTCGGCCTGCGCATAACACCGGCATCGGGCGGAAAAGCTGTCTATGAGGACTTCGGCGAGATGATGTTCACGCATTTCGGCCTGACGGGTCCTATGATTCTCAGCGCGTCTGCTCACCTGCCGGACATCGCGCCGGGCAGGTACGTTGCGCACATCGATCTCAAGCCCGCGCTCGAGCCCGCAAAGCTGGACACGCGCCTGCTTGCCGACTTCGCAAAGTATTCCAACCGCGATTTCGCCAATGCGCTCGACAGCCTGCTGCCGCAGAAAATGGTTCCGACTGTCATCCGCCGCTCGGGCATTCCGCCGCACCTCAAGGTCAACCTCATCACGCGCGAGCAGCGCCGCCGACTCTGCGAGCTGCTCAAGGACTTCACTGTCGAGCTGTCGCACTTCCGCCCGATAGACGAAGCAATCGTCACGCGCGGCGGCGTCAGCGTCAAGGAGATAAAGCCGGGGACGATGGAGTCTAAACTCGTGCCTGGGCTGTATTTTGCTGGCGAGGTCATCGACGTCGATGCCTACACTGGCGGCTTCAATCTCCAGATCGCCTTCTCGACCGGCTCGCTCGCCGGTTACAGCGCGGCAACGAACGGCTGAATTCATATCACAAATCCAAAGATTGGGAGGGGAACAAATATGAAAATTGCAATAGACGGCCCAAGCGGAGCGGGTAAGAGCAGCGTCGCGAAGGCGCTGGCGCGCGAGCTTGGCATTATATATGTAGACACCGGTGCGCTTTACCGCACGGTCGGATATTACGTCAAGAGCCGCGGCATCCCGATGCAGGACAGGGTAGGGATCATTGCCTGCCTGCCTGAGATTCACCTGTCGCTCGAATACCGCGATGGGACGCAGAGCGTCATCCTCAACGGCGTCGATCTCGGCGACGCAATACGTCAGCAGGACATCGCCATGTACGCATCGGCGGTGTCGGCGATACCCGAGGTGCGGGCGTTTCTGCTTGAAACGCAGCGCGACATCGCGCGTAAGAACAGCGTCGTCATGGACGGGCGCGACATCGGTACCGTGATACTTCCCGACGCCGAGGTCAAGATTTTTCTCACGGCTCCCGTCGAGGAGCGCGCGCGCCGCCGCTTTGACGAGCTTCGCGCCAAGGGCATCGAGGTCACGTTCGAGGAGGTTCTCGAGCAGATGAAGCAGCGCGACGCGCAGGACGCCGGGCGCGACATCGCCCCCGCGATTGCCGCCGAGGACGCCGTCACGCTCGACAACTCGGGGTACACCGTCGAGGACTCGGTCGAGGCGGTGAAGAAAATAATCCGGGATAAAATGGGGCGGCTATGAAGGGCTTTTACGGTTTTTGGCACCGCATTCTGGCGGGGCCGTTCAGATTTTTGTTCAGGGTGCACGTCGAGGGGCGCGAAAACGAGCCGGGGCCGGAGGACGGCCCCTACCTCGTCTGCGCCAACCACACGACGGCGGGCGACCCGGTGTGGCTGTGTGCGTCGCTGCGGCGTCAGCAGCCGCATTTCATGTCCAAGGCGGAGCTTTTCAAGATACCGCTGCTCGGAGGCCTTTTGCGTCGGCTCGGCGCATATCCCGTCGAGCGGGGAAGCGCTGACCTCTCCAGCCTGCGCAACACCATAGGCCTGCTGCATGACGGCAAGTGCGTCGGCATGTTCCCGCAGGGGACGCGCATGCCGGGCGTCGACCCGGCGACGACGCGCGTCAAGAGCGGCGTCGGCATTATCGCGGTGCGCGGCGGCGTTCAGGTGCTGCCGGTTTACATCCAGTCGAAAAAGTTTTGCTCCAAGGCGTTCCGTCGCAAGCGCGTGATAATCGGTAAGCCCATTCCCTACGAGACGATTGCCGCGATGCACGCCGATCACGTCGAGTACAGCCGCATTGCCGAGTACATATTCGGTCAGGTCTGCGCGCTGTCGGGCGAGGCGGAGGTGTCGCATGAGCAGGGAAAATGATATGAGCACAAGTAAAGCCGGGCCGGACGTCGCTGCCGTCACATCCGGAGAGCCGGACGTCGCTGCCGTCAAGTCCGGCGGGGCGGACGTTACCGTCGCCAAATCCGGGGAGCTGAACATCACCATTGCCAAACACTCGGGCTTTTGCTTTGGCGTCTGCCGTGCGGCGGACAGCATCGAGGCGGGGCTTGAGCGGGCGCGTCCCGGCGAGCGCATGTTCACGCTCGGACAGCTCATACACAATGATACTTACATGGCGCGTCTGCGCGCGCGCGGCGTCTGCGTCGCAGACGAGGCGGATATCCCGTCGCTTGCCCACGATGCATCGGACGCGAGGCCGGTGACGCTGTTCATACGGGCGCACGGCGTGCGCGGCGAGGTCTGCGACGCGCTCGAGGCGGCGCATCGCGAAAACCCCGCCTTCAGCTACGTCGACTGCACCTGTCCCTACGTCAAAAAGATACACCGCATAGCCGAGGAGAACTCGGGAGAGGGCAGGTGCTTCATCCTCATGGGGGCAGAACAGCACCCCGAGGTGGTCGGAATAATGAGTCACGTCCGCGGAGAGGGGCACGTTTTTGCCGACGCGGAGCAGCTCGGCGAGGCGCTCGAAAACGGCGTTTTGGGCAATCTGCACAAAAAAACGCCCGTTTTGGCAGCTCAAACGACCTTCAATTTATTGGAATGGGAAAAAAGTCAAAAAAAAATCAAAAAACTATGTACAAATGCTCTGATTTTTGATACAATATGTGGTGTTACGTCCGAGCGCCAGCTGGGAGCCGCAAGGCTCGCGGGCGAGTGTGACGTGATGATAGTAATCGGCGGGCGTGAGAGCTCCAATACCGCCAAGCTGCGCGCGATATGCGCCCGCAGCTGTCCCGCGACCTTCCACGTGGAGGACGCCGGGGAGCTCCGGGGGCTGCTCCCGGAAATAGTCAAGTTAATACCCCACCGAAGAGTGGGAGTTGTCGCCGGCGCATCGACGCCGTCCGACGTAATACAGGAGGTTTACAAAACAATGAGCGAAAACACTGAGATCAAAGCTGAAAACTTTGAGGAGATGCTCGAATCATCACTGAAAACTTTAAATACAGGAGACACCGTTACCGGTACGATAACATCGGTAACTGACGCAGAGCTTCAGCTTGACCTCGGCGCTAAGGTTACCGGCGTTATTACAGCTGACCAGGCAACAGATGACCCCTCGGCGAAGCTGACTTCGTTGTTCCATGTCGGTGATCAGATTGAAGCATTTGTCATCAGAGTCAGCGACGTAGACGGGTTCGCAACCCTGTCCAAGAGACGCGTTGATTCCGATAAGAACTGGAAGGCAGTTGCCGCCGCAAAGGACTCCGGCATGATACTGGAGGGCAAGGTCGTTGCTGTCAACAAGGGTGGCGTTGAGGTCAGAGTCAATTCCAACCGCGTATTTATCCCCGCATCCCAAACCGGTATTCCGAAGGACGGCGACATGTCGACCCTGCTTGGACAGACCGTTCGTTTCCGCATTATCGAGGTCAGAGACCAGGGCAAGAAGGCCGTTGGTTCCATCCGTGTCGTGCTGAGAGACGAGAGACAGGCCTGCGAGGCTGAGTTCTGGAGCACCATGGAGGTTGGCAAGCAGTTTACCGGCAAGGTAAAGAGCATGACAAGCTACGGTGCGTTTGTTGATCTGGGCCCGGCTGACGGCATGGTACATAATACCGAGTTGTCCTGGAAGCACATCAAGTCTCCCGCCGAGGTTGTTTCCGTTGGAGACGAGTTGACTGTGTTCGTCAAGAGCTTCGATCCTGAGAAGCGCCGCATTTCTCTCGGATACAAGACCGAGGCTACCGAGCCGTGGCACGTATTCAACGAGAAGTACGTTGAGGGGGACGTTGCAAGCGTTAAGATTGTCAGCCTGACCAACTTCGGCGCATTCGCCGAGATCGTTGACGGCGTTGACGGTCTGATCCACATCTCCCAGCTGTCGACCGAGAAGGTTGCCAACGTTGCTGACGTTGTCAGCGTCGGACAGGTAGTTGACGCGAAGATCATCGCCATCGACCAGGAGAGAAAGAAGGTCAGCCTTTCCATCCGCGCGCTACTCGAGGAGCAGGACGTAGCCGACGAGGAGCCCGCTGACACCGAGTCTGCCGAATAAGCTGAAATAGTTTAAGGCAAAGAGATTGCCCCCGCCGCATTGTATGCGGCGGGGGCGATTTTTTTGAAGAGTTCTTTGGCCTTGGCAGGCTGCCGCCGGGATGAGGCGTATTGGCATATGCCTATATGCTGATTAAATTGTTTTGGACAGGGCTCATCGGAACGTCCGGCAGAAAGCGTTTTATTGATAAATAAGTTCTTTGACCTTGGAGGGAACTCGCCGGAACGTCGGCGGGACGTTAAGAACTGTACTTTTCCGCCGCAAGCAGAGAAAGAACAATTTGATTATGCCGAAGGCATAATCAAATTCAAAAGAGTCGCCCCAAAGTGTTGGACATCCCCCACTCCCGTGGGGATGCGTGAGGGGTACGTGCCCACCCTTGCCGAAGTCAGCATCCGGCGGAAAGACGCCTT